>NZ_CAUWGY010000015.1:0-45846 GCF_963558415.1 uncultured Ruthenibacterium sp.
GTACTTTCGTGAAAATGAGTGTAATGTCCGCCGATGAGGAAAATATCTACATTAATATTTTTTAGCCGGCGTGTAACCAAAAGATTGTGGGTGACAATTTTAATGCGCTTATCTTGAATAAAATCGATGATAGGTGCAATGGTGGTTCCACCATCCAGAAATACGCAGTCGCCATCGTGCACATATTCAGCAGCCAAGCGAGCAATGGCAGTTTTATCGTCCGTGTGCTCGGTCATTTTTTCGCTGGTGATCAGCGGAGCGGCATTTCCCGGAGCGGGTCCATTTACCCGTGTCGCACCAGAACGGACGCGCACCACAAAACCTTGTTCGTCCAATCGTTCAAAATCGCGACGGACTGTGGCCTCAGAAACCCCCAATTCGCTGGCAATCTCCTTTAACGTTACGGTATCTTTGTCGCGCAATTTGTTTAGAATATAACTAGCGCGTTCGGTAGCAATCATATTCATCTCTCCCCGATCCATTCTGTTCACAAGAACAGACAAAATATTGCAAATATACAAACAGCATTGAAAAGTGTGCAAGTTTGTGCTATTTATAGGATACCGTAATATTTTTCAAAATACAAGGGATTTTCAGGGCTTTTGGCACTTCAAAAGAAAAAATAGAGAAAAACTAATTTGCAAAATTTCGATTTATCGAGCGAAATAGAACAAAATAAATCATAGTTGTGAGTAAATTTTTCAACTAGTGCGCAAATAGAAAGGAGTACCAGAAATATGATCTGTCAGGGAAAGGGTGTATCTCCCGGCGTAGCAGTGGGACAGGTATACATATATGCGCCTCACGTGCTGCATGCCCGAAGCGAATTTGCACAATCGGTATCGGCTGAGAAAGAAGCATATGCAGCGGCACGCATAGCCGCTCAAAAGCAATTGCGTGAATTGCAAAACCGATTAAAAGAACAAGATGCGGAAAAGGCAGCGATTTTTGACGCACATTTGGATCTTCTGGATGATGAAGTAATTGTGGAAGAAATCGAATTGGCCATCGAAGAGAAGAAAAATGAGGCCGGTTTTGCAATCGAACAAGTCTATGATCGTTATGCTCGCATGATGGCGGCGGTTGAGGATGAGACGCTGTCTCAACGTGCTGACGATTTAGCGGATGTGTGTCAGCGGTTGTTGCGTCAAATATATGGGGTGCCAGAGCAGGATTTGTCTTGTTTGCCTGGGCCCGTAATTGTGGCGGCAGAAGACCTTTTGCCTTCTGATACCGCTTCATTGGATCGTCGTAATGTGCTTGGCATTGTGACATGTAAAGGTGGTGCAACCTCTCACTCGGCAATTATAGCACGTAGTTGGGAAATTCCGGCAGTGCTTGGTATTGCAGATTTGCTAACACAGGTCCGTGATGGCGATGTGGTGATTTTGGATGCCATGGCGGGGACATTGGATACAACACCGGATGATTTTGCCCGAAACCAGGCATTGCAAAAGAGAGAAGCATGGCTGAAGGATGCTGAGCTGGCTCGAAGGTTCTTAACGGTGAAAGGGGCTACAGCAGATGGTGTAGCAGTACATATTGGATTGAATTTGGGCGGCTTGCAGGATGACGAATTGGCAGGTGCTCAAGCTACGGAGTTTGTGGGCCTTTTACGCACTGAGTTCCTATATATGGAAACAGATCATATGCCTACTGAGGATGAGCAGTGTATGGCCTATGAAAAGGTATTGCGTGAATGGGGCTCACGTGAGGTGACCGTGCGTACACTGGACATTGGAGGAGATAAAACACTTCCTTATTTTGCACTGCCAAAAGAGGAAAATCCTTTTTTGGGACAACGTGCACTGCGTCTGTGTTTTGCCCATCCGGAAATTCTTCAAACACAGTTCCGAGCTGCATTAAGGGCGGCTGTACACGGTAACTTGTGGTTGATGCTTCCAATGGTATCTGGTGTGGAAGATTTTGAGCGTTCTCGAAGACTGTTGGATCAGACGCGGGATGAGCTGGTTGCGCAGGGAGTGGAAATCGGTTGTGTGAAATTGGGAGTGATGATTGAAACTCCGGCCATGGTATTGATGGCGCCAGAAATTGCTGCTGTTGCTGATTTTGCTTCTATTGGCACAAACGATTTGTGTCAATATCTGACCGCCGCAGATCGTATGAATCCGTCTGTAGCCGAATATTGCAGTCCTTTCCATCCAGCTTTGTACCGCGCTGTGGCTATGACTGTACAAGCCTTTCAGAAGGCCAATAAACCTCTGTGCGTATGTGGAGAGTTGGCAGGAGATGAATATGCGTCATGCATTCTGGTAGGGCTTGGATTACGCAAACTATCGATGAGTCTCTCACAGGTGGCACGAGTGAAGCGTGCTTTGAGTCGATACACGGTATCCGAAATGGAAGCGATGGCTGGGCAAATTTTGGGTTGTGCCAACTCTCAAGAAGTTTTACAATGTATACAGCAGATACAGTCCGCGCAAAAGAATTGAGTGCTGTTCGCAAAGAAAGGAGAATAACTCTATGTACACAAGAAAGACAACGGTAATCAATCGAACGGGACTGCACGCCCGTCCTGCATCGGTGTTTACAAATGCGGCAAAGCAGTTTTCAAGCCGTATTACAATTCGGAATCTTAGCTTGGCAGAAGAGGACAATGTTGCCAATGCAAAATCCATTATTTCGGTGCTGACTTTGGCGATGGTGCGTGGTTCAGAGATTGAATTGACAGCGGATGGTCCTGACGAACAGCAGGCAGTCGATGCATTGGTGGAACTGATTGACGGTGGTTTTGGAGAAGTATAAGAATTTGTTCGGTTTTCTGCCGAAATACATGTGAATCTATCTGCCGCAAAATTTGCGCGATTTTTATTAAAAAGAGAAAACACCCCCTGATGCAAGTCTGCATCAGGGGGTGTTTTCTCAAAATTTATTTTAGCAGAAGCTGTTGAAGATTTGTTGTGAAGATATTTTATGACAAATTCTTTTTGTGAAATTTTCTCTGGAAAAACTTTACGCATTCCACAATGGGAATTACTACAACGGCCAATAGCAATGCAACGGCATATTCCGCGATGCTAATATGTGTGAAACCAAAGGCGTCTGAAATACCCGGCAAATAGATCACGGCCGTAGTGAGAATCAGGCTGAGAAGCATGGCGCCCCACAAGATTTTATTATGCGTTCCCAGTTTAAATACACTGCCACGTTGACTGCGCATATTAAACGAATGGAAAATTTCGGCCATACTCATGGTCAGAAACGCCATTGTCATTCCATCCGGACTATCGGTGATTTCCCAAAGGCCGCTTTCCATAAAATGGCCTACAAAATAGGCAATCATTGTAACGATGGTGACCATCACGCCCTGATAAACTACATCAATTCCCAGACCGCCTGCAAAGATGCCATCCGTAGCACTGCGGGGTTTTCGTTTCATCAAATCAGGTTCGCCTTTTTCGGTTCCCAAAGCCAAAGCGGGGAAACAGTCGGTGATCAAATTGATCCAGAGAAGATGGACAGGTTTTAAAATCACAAAGCCGAACATGGTAGCAAGAAAAACGCTCAAGACTTCGCTCATGTTGGAGCCGAGCAAAAACTGAATGGACTTGCGGATGTTGTCGTAGATGCGCCGACCTTCACTTACTGCTCCGACGATGGTAGCAAAGTTATCATCGGCAAGAACCATATCTGCAACATTTTTGGTGACGTCGGTGCCAGTGATGCCCATTCCAATACCGATATCAGCACTTTTGATACTGGGAGCATCGTTGACGCCATCACCGGTCATGGCGGTGATGCAGCCGCGTTTGCGCCAGGCATTGACGATTCGCACTTTGTGTTCGGGCTGAACTCGAGCATATACACTATATTGATCGATGTTAGCGGCTAAATCCTCATCGCTCATCTCATTCAATTGAGAACCTGTAAGAGCTTGTTTTTCATCGGTTAGGATACCCAATTCGCGTGCAATGGCTACGGCGGTATCACGATGATCTCCTGTAATCATGACGGGTCGAATACCAGCTCCGCGGCATTCCTCAATCGCAGCCTTCACCTCGGGACGAATGGGGTCGATCATGCCGGCAAGCCCCAGAAACGTGAGTCCTTGCTCGAGAGCATCGGCCGTCTGATCCGCAGGCAGTTCTGCATACGTTTTTTGGGCCGCGGCCAACACACGAAGTGCTTTGTCCGCCATGGCCTTATTGTCTGCGAGAATTTTTCTTTTAGCTGCTTCGGTTAATTCCATGCATTGCCCATTGTTCATGTAATGGGTGCAACGTTTCAGAATTTCATCCGGCGCACCTTTTGTGTATTGCACATAGCCCTCTTGGGTTTTGTGGATGGTGCTCATCATTTTGCGCATGCTGTCAAAGGGCGCTTCTGATACACGTGGGGTTGCCTTTTCCATATCCGGTTTCGAAAGATTTTCTTTTGTCGCCCAGTTGACCAGTGCGCATTCGGTGGGTTCTCCAACTGCTTCACCGTTTTCGTCTGGTTTAGCGTCACTGCAAAGAGACATGGCGCGTGCCACAAGTGCAGCGTCACCAGTGTGCTCCACCACAGTCATTTTGTTTTGGGTCAGCGTACCGGTTTTATCCGAACAAATAACCTGTGCACAGCCGAGTGTTTCCACAGCAGTCAAACGGCGGATGACCGCGTTTCGTTTGGACATATTGGTAACGCCAATCGACAAGACAATGGTAACAACTGCGGCAAGTCCTTCGGGAATAGCGGCTACGGCCAAGCTGACCGCAACCATAAAGGTATTGATCACGACGTCCAGATGAAAATCTCCGGCGCGAATCAAGCTAAAGGCAAAAATGAACAAGCAGATACCGAGCACAAGGACACTCAAAATTTTGCTAAGTTGTCCAAGCTTTTTTTGAAGCGGCGTTTCACCATCTTGTGCATCTGCCAAAGCACCAGCAATCTTGCCCATTTCTGTATCCATGCCGGTACTTGTAATTACGGCACTGCCACGTCCATAGACAATGGTGCTTCCCATATATACCATGTTTTTTCGATCGCCCAAAGGAATATCCTGACTTTGAGCGGAAAGAGCTTGCGAAGTCTTTTCCACCGGAACACTTTCACCTGTGAGAGCAGCTTCTTCGGCCTTCATGCTGGCGCTTTCCAAAATACGCGCGTCCGCAGGTACGGCATCTCCTGCCTCCAAAATGATAACATCGCCCGGAACCAGTTCGTCGCTTTTTAAAACAACCATTTTGCCATCGCGCAAAACTTTGCTGGTAGCGGCAGTCATTTCTTGAAGGGCTTCAATGGCTTTTTCGGCCTTGCTCTCCTGATAGACGCCTAAAACAGCATTGATCAAGACGACAATCAGAATAATAAAGACATCCGCGAAACTTTCGCCAGCATAGGCGGCGGTAACGCCGGAAATAGCGGCCGCTACAAGGAGAATAATGATCATCGGGTCGCACAATTGTTGTGCGAATCTTTGCAACAAAGTGGCCTTTTTGCCTTCTTTTAGTTTGTTGGGACCGTATTGTTCTACACGACGAAGCGCCTCTTCGTTGGACAGGCCGGTAGTAGAACTGGTCAGATCCTGCAAAACAACATTTGTTTCTTCACAGTAAAATTTCAAGATACAACTTCCTTTCCTCATTTGAGAATAGTATGAGCAATAATAAAAAAACGAGACTCATGTGCAAAAAATGCACATGAGTCTCGTTGTCGAATCTAAGCCAGACCACAAAGGGTCGTGTGTTGACTTAAATCACGCTGTGCAGCGCGCAACTACTCCCTCATGAAACTTCTTTTCCTATATTATACAGTGCTTTGCTCGGATTGCAACTGTATTTGTGACAGAAAATCAATTTTGTGTGATTTTTTTACTTTCTTTTTGATTCATTTCACGCCCGATGGTAAGCAACATGGTGATATAACATGCTGCACCTCCAATAAAGTTGGAGATTGGTTCCGCTAGAAATACGCCTTTTACACCGAGGGAGGCGACGTGCGGAAGCCAAAGTGTCAATGGAATCACGATAACCACCTTGCGGAACAAAGAAAAAAAGATGGATTGTTTCGAACGTCCTAGCGCCACAGCCGCAGATTGTCCCGAGAATTGAAGCGCCATCATAAAAATGCCAAAGAAATAAATATGCATTGCGGGGATACTTTCTGCAATCAATTGGGCATCGGAAGTAAACAATCCCGCAAAAAATTGTGGGAACAAAAAAATCACAAGCCAGGTAAACAAAGTATAACAAACACTTAAAATTGTCAAAAAACGAATTCCTTTTCGAACACGTCCATATTCGCGTGCGCCATAATTGTAGCCAAGAATCGGCTGCGCTGCCTGAACAACTCCATTAATGGGGGTTACTGCGACTTCGCGCACGGAGTTTACGATGGTCATGACACTGACATAAAGATCTCCACCAAACTGTTGCAGAGTAGAGGTGCAAGCAATTTGTACTAAACCATTGGTAACAGACATAATAAATCCGGATGTTCCAAGTGCAATAATTTTAAGGGTCAATTTAAGCGTGGGACGCATTTGCGAAAAACGTAGGCGAATTACAGCTCGTTTTCTGCATAAAAAGTACATTGCCCATGTGGCAGAAAGAAATTGAGATAAAACGGTAGCAAGCGCAGCTCCTCTGACTCCCATGTCGAAATAGAAAATAAACAGTGGATCCAGTGCGATGTTCACCGCAGCGCCCAAAAGAACAGTCATCATTCCGATGCGTCCAAATCCCTGTGCATTGATAAAGCCGTTCATGCCTAGACTCAGCATTACGAAAAGTGTTCCGCATAAATAGATCGTGAGATAGTCATTGGCAAAGGGAAAAGTGGCACTGCTTGCGCCAAAGGCATAGAGAAGAGGCTTTTTTAAAAGGAAACATAGAAGGCTGAGAATGACGCCAGTTCCCAGCAGGAGTGCACAAGTGGCACCCATGATTCGACTGGCATTTTGCGTATTGTTTTTTCCGCGCTCAATGGAGAAAAGAGGGGTGCCGCCGAATCCGAATAGATTCGCAAAGGCAGTGATCATTGTAATGATAGGAAAGGCCAGCCCAACTCCGGCCAGTGCGCCGGCACTTGCACCGGGCATATGGCCAAGGTAGATTCGATCTACTACATTATAAAGTACATTGATTAATTGGGCGAATGTCATAGGGATGGCCAAACGAAGAATGTTGGATGCGACTGATCCCTTTGAAAAGTCACTGACGGAAGAATTAGATACCATGCAATCACCTAAATAAGAAATATGTTATAAAAAACTCAGTTGTTGAAATTTCGAAGCCTGAAAAGGCTCATTGAGCGTTTCATGTCGCAGATTCGGCGTTTTGAGCTCATTCAAAAAACAAGAAGGCTCCCCGTAAAAAGATAAAACAAGCTCTTCCATGGCGCGGGTCACTCCGACATAAAGCAATCGGCGCTCCTCTTCGAGGCAAGAGTGGCCATCTTGCAATGGAACGATACCAGACGACAATCCAGCCAGAAAAACGACTGGAAACTCAAGTCCTTTGGAACCGTGTAATGTCATAAGCCGTACTGCGCCCGATGAATATTCCTTGCGGCTTGCCCGAACAATATCACTTTCGCTTCCCAAGAGAAGCGTATCAAGAAAAGCAGACATTGTTTTGTGAAAAACAGCAGTGTCCAAAAGCTTTTGCTGCGGGCCGCGCAATGGCTGATTTTTCCAGAAAGCATTCAGTAGTTTGTATGGATTTTCTTTCTTAATAAGCGGCAGAAAAGCGTTGACTTGCTCAAACCATTGACCATAGAAGCCTTCTGTCTCTAGCTTTGATTGAATTGACTCCCAGTTTTCAGAACAGGAGCATACATGAATCGCCCTTTGAATCAGATCTTCCGGACAATGCAGAGAAAAGGAAAGGTAATGGCGAAGAGAAAGTTCGTCGCGAAAATGAAAAAGGTGGCGGAAAAAGCCAATGGCACCGCACACAGCTTCGTCTGATAAAAAATCGTCGCGTCCCGAAATGGTGCAAGGGATTCCGTCGTGCAAAAGACAATTTTCAATCAATTCTAACTGCCTGTGTGTGCGGCAGAGAACAGCAATGTCCGAAAAAGCACGAGGCTTTTCGTCCGAACGGCTTTGAGAGGTTAACATATCCACCCCGCCGGTCATACGTGCAATTTCCTTGGCAAGAAAAATGGCTTCCGAATAGGCGCTGGGAGCTTCGATCAGCCGGAGGCTGGCTGTCCCCGCATGATGCGAATGAAGAATTCGTTTCGGTCCGGGATTGTGGCGGATCAAGGACAATGCGCTGTCCAAAATGGGGGCAGAAGAACGATAATTCTCCAAAAAACGGATGACTTGTGCGTGTGGAGCAACCTGACAAAGCTGTTCAAAGCAATGACCGCCGGCACCGCGAAATCCGTAAATTGCCTGGTCATCGTCTCCGATAACAAATAGATGTTTCCCGCACTGATGCCACTTTTGAACAAGCGCGAACTGAATCGGATTCGTATCTTGAAATTCATCTACCAAAAGGTATTTTAGATGCTTTTTTTGGTCGGAAGAAAGCGTTTTTTTCAATGCCGCGGACAAAATATCGTCAAGGTCCATGAGCCCCAGTTGTTCCAGCGCAGCAATGTATTCTTGAATGGGAAAAGTCTCGGAATCGGACATGCCGTTTTTGAAACGAGAAACCGCTTCTAAAAAGGTGCGGGGCGAACGTTTTAAAGAATGCGCTTTTAAAATTTCACGGGCGAGCTCTAGGGCCTGATCCGGTGAAATTAGTAAGGGGGTATCAAGTTGTTTTAGACATAGACTGTGGAATGTGCCAATTTGGATGCCACGAATTGACTGGTGCGAACCGAGAGCGTGAACGAGACGTTGTTCCATTTCTTTTGCAGCCAAACGTGTAAATGTAACCGCAGTGATTTCCTCGGGTTGAACGCCACATTCCTGAATCAAAAATACAATGTGTTCTACGAGCGTTTTGGTTTTTCCCGTACCGGGCCCAGCCGTGACTGCGGTGACAAAAGCCTGAGAACAGACCGCTTCCTTTTGCTGTTCATTCAAAAGGTTCGGACTGGCGATAGAAGGTTCTTGGACGGTAGACTTTGAGGGGACCAGAGGGCGAACAATAGGCGCACTGGACTGGTCGGTGTGGGGCAGCAGACTCATTTGACCGTTTAGTTCTTCCAGTTCATCCGGCCGAAAAAGGGAAATGGTTCCGTATTCACCATCGTAACCGCCCAGACGCTCTACTTGGCCTGCGCGCACACGACGAATTCCTTCGCAAATGCATAGACCGGCCTGTCGGCCAATATCCTCAAGCGGCGCTTGGCGCAAAATGTAAAATTCGGGCCCTAGACTGCCAAGCAGCTCCTCATAAATTCTTTGAACCTTTTTACTTCCTTCTCCGGCGTTTATGGATGCGGCTATAATCTGTGTCAAGGGAACGAGACGCTCAAAGGGTTTTGCGTTTGGACGAATTGTACCGGCAGGACGATCTGCAAGTTCCTCTACACGATGTTCTACCCCGATGGTCAGTTTTCTTCCACAAACCGGACAAAGACCATCAAGAGCCTGGGTTTCTCCAGGAGTCAGCCGAACTTTGCAGTTTCGATGTCCATCCAGATGATATTTGCCTTCTTCCGGAAAAAATTCTACTGTACCGGCAAGTCCTTGGCCCGTTTGAATGGCACAGGACAGGGATGAAAAGGAGGGCTCACCATCGAGAATATTTACTTCTCTACCCAGTTTTGAAGGAGAATGGGCATCCGAATTGGAAACCAATTGAAGGCCATCCAGCGCAGAAACGCGCCAGTTCATGGGCGGATCAGAAGAAAGCCCGGTTTCGACCGCATGAATACAGTCAGTCAGGTCTCCAAAACATTCCTCCATTGTATCAAAGCCGGAAAAGGCACCAAACATGGAGAAATGCGGAGTCCAAATATGTGCAGGAACAAAAATGGCCTCAGGACAGCTATCCAATGTAATCTCCAACAAGTCCCGACTATCCAAGCCTAAAATGGGGCGCCCATCGGAATGAATATTTCCGATCGCTTCCAGCTTTCTGCTCAAAAGCTCGGCAGCCTCCAGATCCGGCAAAATAATTACATTGTGTACCTTCCGCGTTTTTCCATGTCGTTTATAAATGCAACTGATCTCACCAGTGACGACAAAGCGTGGCGTTACCGCTTGTGCCATACCATCAGGCTCAAGAAGAAATTCATTTTTTAAGTGATAAAAGCCATCCGAACCTTGTACAAGTTGTTGCTGCAATTCCTGGCGCCAGGCCGGATGCGTAAAGTCTCCTGTTCCAACGAGCGTGATGCCTTTGCGGCGCGCCCAAAAATCAAGGTGAGGTAAATCGCAATCCTTGCTGGTGGCGCGAGAAAATCGTGAATGAATATGAAGATCGGCAAGATACACAGCGATCCCTCCCACAAAAAACTCTTTTTTTATTCTACTCTTTTTTGAGAAAAAAAGAAACAGGCCGACGGTTCGGCCTGTTGGAACGATGCTTATTCGATTGTAACAACGCCATTTTCTTCAATGGTAATGGTATCCCCAGTACGTACTGCGTCCAAGAATTCATCGCCCAGACTGTCTACTGTAGGCATGGGATGGGAGCTCCATACACCCGCAAGAATTGCTCCGGCGGCAGCCAGACTATCAATGGGTTTGGAAAATAAAAGACAAGCTGGTTGACGGCCCATACTCGCGGCTGTGAACAAAACCATGCCACCGGTGGTGGAACCAATGGTCTGCGGTAGGCATAACGCTGTACCTGCCATCGGTTTTTTATACAATTCGGGATTGTTTTGATCAGAACATTTGGCCTCTTTGTCACCGAACATTAAACTTTTTTGATAACTGGCAAGCGTGTTGAATCCATTACGGGTCACAAGAGCCTGAGCTTTGGCAGTTCCCGGAACGACCACACGTCCTTGAAACTTTTTCATGCGTTTTGACCTCCTTTCGAAAGGAAAGCGAGAATCTCATCGTCAGTATAATAACGCGCAGTAGAGTACGTACGAAGTTTATTGGAATTAGTAATGACAGGCATTTTTCCGCACAGAGGGTTGTTCATATACATCAATGGACAAATGGAAGACAATACAACGCCCATGCGCTGAAGCTCCTGAGCCCGGGGAGTGAGACGGAAAGCATCCGCTACGGCCGGAGCAGCGGTGAAAACTGTGGGAATGGCCACCTTTTGCCGGCCATTCTTTTTCAGTTCAGTTTGTAGTTGATCGGTCCATTGTTCCAATTGAGCGGCAGATAAATGAGGACAGCCGATAAAACAGAGTTTCGGGGTGGCAGACGAGTCCTTCCAAATGCAAGGATAACTGGCTTTTACACGCTCTAGTTCCGCATCATCGATGATGTAACTCCGAGCGCCGTCTGCAATGAGAGATTCGCCGATTTCACAGGCCTCCGGCGTCAGTTTGTCGACGTGGTACAGACCCACCGCTCCATTGGAGGCAGTAGCGGCTCCCATATTTTTCAAGTAGGCCTTCGCCTCATCGTTCAAATCTGTTCCGATCCACTGATCCAATCCGCGAATATAAGGAACATCTTCCAGCACTTTCATGCCGATGGCGCTTCCCAAGACCTGTGCTTCTGGTTTTTTAGTGGTCCTTACATCCACTACCCAGGTGGCTTTACGGCCCTCATCCGTCAAAAGACCAAATTCGGGAACCCACCCCGCAATGGAGCCAAACAGTTCAATAATGCCAGAGTTTCGGTTGCACCGTGCACCCAGAACACTATTGGCATAGACTACGGCACTGGATTCCGCCCAACTGAGAATATCGCCCTTTTTAGGTTCGTTCCCAACTTCGGGCATATAACAAGTGCAAGTAAAGGCATTGTCCGACAAAAGGCCGAGTTGTTTGAGCTGTTTTTCATAATCCGCTTGTTTGGAGTACATAAAGCGGAAAATAAGATTTTGCAAAAAGTTGCTTGGAACAGCCGGGTCCAGAGGACGAGGATCCATCGTGAATTTCTGTTGAGATAATGCATTTCCCTCAATCAGTTGATCCATCAAGTCATAGACCGGTTTCATCATGGAAAGTCCGAAACTGGTCACTAAGTGTCCTTGCTCCGAAGTGACGGGAACCATACGGGATGCACCGAAGGTTTCGCCATACATGACCAATGTCTTCATCACTTTGGCCATTACTTCCCCTTTGCTTCCGTTCAGAACGGCTTGTTGCTGTTCTGTGAGATGCATAGGCATAAAGATTCCTCCTTCAAGTGGATTTTCCTTCCTTGCAAGCGTAGCGCGAAGCTAAGAAAATGTCAACAGATGATACAAAACAACGAGCTTAGAAGAGCTGCCTTTTTAAAAAAGCTCACCGTAAATATGTTCAAGGGTCTGTTCTACCGTCTGACAAACTCCACTGGCTGCGTGTTTGACTGCATCAGGCGCGCTCTGCATAGCATAAGAGCGGCCGGTGTAGCGCAGCATTCCTACGTCGTTAAAGTTATCTCCAAAACTAATCATTTCTTCTGGCGCAATAGAAAGTGTTTTATGAATCACCTCTAACGCGTCCTCTTTTCCGGCCACGGTAAAATCAAGCCAGCGCCGTCCGGACACGGCGACATTCATATGTTTTTTCCATGCTTGGCCCAGACATTCTTCATAGTTCACAGCACCATCCCGGCAGAATGCAGAGACTTTAAGAATCTCTTCTGGAATGGCTTCCAAAGAAGGGACAATCGTAACGTGATTGCCCACAAAATAACGAATATGATCCACATAATCTTCATGCTTGGGAAGCAAATAAGATGTACGTTCTCCCGAAATAAGTACTTCACAGTTGGGCTGTGCCAAAATACTTCGGCAGATGGCCAATGCATTCTCATGAGGAATACTGGTTTTGCCGAGAACCTGACCTTTATAGAATACAATCGCACCGTTTTCACAAACATAAAGCAAATCATCTGCCACGGGGGCGAACAATCCGCGTAAGCTGTTATATTGACGGCCGCTGGCTGCACAAAACAGCACCCCTTGTTTGCGAAATGCCTCAATCAACTGAAACATTTTATCCGAGACCTGCATGCAACGATTTAAAAGCAGAGTCCCGTCCAAATCACTGGCAATTAGTTTCATACTCCGCCTCCTCTCTAACTTTTTTATTATAAAAGAGGAACTCGTGCCATGCAAGCACTTGACCGTACAAGGGAAGGCATCTATACTGAAAATAGTTCAAAAAAGAACTTTTTTAGGAGGCGGCATATGTTTACGGAATTTCAATTTCTGGCAGCACAGCAATTGCTAAAAAAACTATATGAAACATGTTGTGAACCCATTTTCAGACAATATGGCCTCACGCGTATGGAGCTGGACGTGCTGATGATTTTGGCTGAGAAAAAAGATATTGAAACAGCAGGTGAACTGTCAGCGCGCCTTGGCTTTACAAAGAGTCATGTTTCTAAAGCGGTAGAGAGTCTCTCTCGCCGTGGCCTTTTGAATACGTGTCCGGACAGTGTAGATCATCGGCGCGTTTGTTTGCAAATTTGTGATGCAGCCAAACCCATTATTTCGGAGGGATTTCGTGCACAGAGAAAATTGGCGGATTATCTGTATCAAGGGATGGATGAACGAGAACAAAAGCAGTTTGATACCTACCTTGTGCGTGCGGTAAAAGCAGCACAAATGGCACTTGCAAAAGAAAGCGAGGAAATGTCAAATGGAACTGTATGATTTCTATACAGGCCGTGCGTTTGATGCGCATGAATATTTTGGCGCGCATGTAACTGAGAATGGAACTTTTTTTCGTACTTATGCGCCGAGCGCCGAAAAAGTTTTGGTCATTGGTGAGTGGAATGACTGGAAGGGCCAAGCTATGCGTTGCAATGCCCAAAGCGGAGTGTATGAATTGTTTTGTTTTGAAGCGAAACCCGGCATGATGTACAAATACAAGATTTTTGGAGCCGATGGTTCGGAGCGAGATCATTGTGATCCCTACGGTTTTTGGATGGAACGCCGTCCAGGAACAGCATCAATCATCACGCCACCTTCCGCTTATCATTTTTCGGATGGAAAGTGGATGGCGCAAAGAGGCAAAGGGTTTGATGCTCCCATAAATATTTACGAAGTGCATTTGGGATCCTGGCACCGTAAAGCAGACGACACCTGGTATCAATACGAAGAATTGGCAAAGCCACTTGTGCAATATGTAAAACAAAATGGCTATAATTATATCGAACTAATGCCCATTTCGGAACATCCGGTGGATTGTTCCTGGGGTTATCAAAACACGGGGTTCTTTGCGCCTACGAGCCGTTATGGAACTCCAGACGGGCTTCGCTATTTAATTGATTTTTGCCACATGAACGGGATTGGTGTGTTGCTGGATTTCGTACCGGTCCATTTTGCGCTGGACGATTATGGTTTAAAGCAGTACGACGGAACGGCACTGTATGAGTATCCCCACGCCGATGTGGGTGAGAGCGAATGGGGAAGCTGTAATTTTATGCACTCCAGAGGCGAGGTGTGTAGCTTTCTCCAATCCTGTGCACACTATTGGCTGGAAGAATTCCACTTTGACGGGCTGCGCATGGATGCAGTGAGTCGGCTTCTTTATTGGCAGGGTGACCCTGCAAGAGGAGTGAATCACAACGGGGTTCGATTTTTGCAAAAGATGAATGCAGGCCTCCGCGTGCTCCATTCCACTGCGATTTTGATTGCCGAGGATTCCACCAACTACCCCAAAGTTACGGCGCCGGTTGAATACGGTGGACTGGGGTTTGATTATAAGTGGGATCTCGGATGGATGAACGATACATTGGATTATTTTAAAAAGCCACCCGAACAGCGCCCCAAAGCGTATCACCAACTTACTTTTTCTATGATGTATTTTTATCAGGAGCACTATTTGCTGCCTCTTTCCCACGATGAAAATGTGCACGGAAAGGCGACGGTGCTTCAAAAAATGTACGGAGATTATGAAGATAAATTTACACAGGCACGTGCATTTTATTTATATATGATGATGCATCCAGGAAAAAAATTGAATTTTATGGGGGGCGAATTCGGACAGCTTCGGGAGTGGGATGAAACCAGAGAACAGGATTGGATGCTCATGAAATATCCCATTCATGACGCTTTTTCCTGTTACATGCGTCAACTCAATGAGATCTATCAGAAATTTGACGCATTTTGGCAGGGAGAATACAATTCTGCGCATTTTGCGTGGCTGGACTGTGAGAGTGCGCTCAGTTGTACCTATGCCATTCTTCGCAAGGGCGTTGCAAGTCAGTTGATAGCGGTATTCCATTTTTCTACGGACCCATTAAAAAATTATGTTCTCAAAACACCTGGACCAGGATGCGCCACATTGATTTTGCACTCCGACTGGCAGCAATTTGGTGGTACTGTGCCGGAAAAGAAATTCAAGCTTATTGCAGATGAAAGAAAAAAAGCGACGTTGGATTTGCCAGCCTTCAGTGCACAGCTCTTTTTGTGGGAATCAGCGATTTCTTGACGGTAACCCTGCACAGAGCTACAATAAAAGAAGAAAAACAAGGGAAGTGGCGGCATGGAAAAAGAAATCGAAGAACAAGTCCGCCGGGCGGCGGAAGAGTTGATTCAATGTGCAAAGCTGTCTGCGGGAAACATTTTGGTGGTAGGATGTTCCACCAGTGAAATCCTGGGAGAGCGTATTGGCCGTGGTTCCAGCATGGAAGCGGCTGAAGCAGTTTACAACGGCCTTTCCGGCGTATTGCAGCAGCGAGGAATTTTCCTTGCGGCGCAGTGCTGTGAGCACTTGAACCGAGCAATCGTATTGGAAAGGCGTGCACTGGGATTGGGAGCAGAAATCGTGAATGTCATTCCGCAACCTCACGCAGGTGGAAGCTTTGCCACGACAGCGTGGCAGCGAATGAGCGATCCTGTGGCGGTAGAAGAAATTCGAGCGGATGCAGGAATGGATATTGGAGATACTCTCATAGGAATGCATTTGAAACGTGTGGCGGTTCCTGTACGCCTGAGCGTGAAACGCATTGGACAGGCAAATTTGGTGTGTGCCCGAACGCGCCCAAAATACATTGGCGGCAGTCGTGCAGTATATGCACCCGAGGAGGAACTGCGATGACAAACGAACAACTTTTGGAAAATGTTGCTCTGGTACGAGAGCGGATGAAACGGGCTGCGGCCAGTGCCGGAAGAGATCCGAAGGAGATTCTTTTATGTGCGGCAAGCAAAACGCAAGACGCGCAGACTGTTCGCATGGCGGCGGATATGGACATTGATCTGTTTGGAGAAAATCGAGTTCAGGAATTAACTTCAAAGCATGCACAGGGAGCCTATGGCACAAAACCGCTTCATTTTATCGGACATTTGCAGACCAACAAAGTGCGGCAGGTGGTTGGGGTTGCATCTCTGATTCAATCGGTGGATTCGGAGCATCTGCTGCATTCGATTGAAACGCAGGCAGAAAAACTTAACATTTGTCAGGACATTCTGCTGGAAGTCAATATTGGAGAAGAGGCAAGTAAGAGCGGTGTGTCTGCAAAAAATCTGCACGCTTTGGTGGAAGCGGCGTCTATTTTGCCCCATGTGCGCGTGCGGGGGTTGATGGCGATTCCACCAGCACAGTGCACACCCGACCAGACGCGGCGGCACTTCGCGGAAATGCGGCGTTTGTTCGAAAAAATCGGAAACGAGAAAATTTTGAATGTATGCATGGAGTACTTGTCAATGGGAATGAGTGGAGATTTTGAAATCGCCATTCAGGAAGGGGCCAATCTTGTGCGTGTTGGCACGGCCTTATTTGGCGCGCGGGATTACTTCATAAAATAATAAAAAAGACTCCTTATCCGGGAAAATCTCTGGATAAGGAGTCTTTCTTTATGGCCAGGCAAACTTTTTCATATCTACGCGCCCATCAGCAAGAAAATGTACGCCTTCTGCCTGCAAAAGGTTGTGTTGCTGTGTATAGCTGGGACAAAGGCGTCCATCTCGTGTGACAACACGATGGCAGGGCACTCCTTCGCTGGCCGAGCACGTGTGCATTATATATCCAACGATACGGGCAGCACGCGGGTTTCCAGCCATAGCAGCCAGACATCCGTATGTGCATACACGCCCTGAAGGAATCTGGCGAGCCGCGCAGTACACTCGGTATGTAAATTCACTTTGCATGAGCTTCACACTCCCTTCTCCAACCTTTGAGCATTTCTTTTTGTTGAGAGGAAGCCTGATGGGACTCGCAAATTTTACGAACCGTCAGACGGCGTACATTGGAATCGGATATCTTTTTCATGGCTTGGAACGTTTCATCTGGAAAATGGACATAGTACATGGATAGAGCCCAAGCAGTGGCCATCTGAACGGTTAAAGATTCGTTTTTTAGAGAAATGAGTTGAGCGAGAGATGGCGCAAGATACTCACGAGTTCGATAGTGGTTCAAAAGCATGACTACGGCAAAGCGAACGGTATATGGATGTTCTGATTCAAAAAAAGGTTCAAGAAATTCCCAGACCGGATAGGGATGAATACGAGCGATTTTTAATCCGGAACAAAAACTATCACAGATGGACCAATTATCGATTTTTGGTAAAAAAGAGCGGATGGCATTCAAGATTTGCTCAAGAGGTGCCTTGGAATATCCGATAACCATTCCCTGCAGCATCTTTTCTTCGAAGCTGTCATCGGTGAGTTGCTCGAGCGCTTTTGAAAGGTCCTGCCGTGCCAATTCGCGTGCAATCTTTCGAAGAACTGGAAGGCGAACTCCTAAAAGCGGTTGTTCCATATTAGAAGGCAAAAGGCGAGAGGCAAAGTCTGCGTAAGCAGGTTCTGATAGCGTATATAGCAACTCTTTTATATTTGACACAGAAATCACCTCGGCAAAATTTTACCACGTTTAGCTCGCCCAGACAATGACAATTACTTTTGTTCTGGGTGGCGAAGGTCACAAGCCTGTTGGTGGATTTCGCGGCCGAGCGTTTGGCCAATCACTTTTGCCTGCGTTTCTGCACTTTGAGCATCGGATTGAATTTTCGCCCACGCTGCCTGTATTTCAGGATTTTCTTCCATTTCTTCTTTTACAAACATCAGGGCAAATCCTACAGCCAACAAGACACAGCAGATCCAGATTGTGTGCAATCCCAGCCACACGCCGAAAACAGCGCCACTGCCGGCTCCCAGAGCAAACAAACCAATAACGCCGAAGTAATGGAAGAATTTTTTGAGTAGGGTGCGGTCTTGGGTGCGCAAATAAGCGCTGAGCGCTTCGATGCCACTGCGTAGATTCCCAATGCACATAGTACTCGCATAAGCGTAGCCGTTTACCTTTCGGAAGGCCTGTACTTGCATGGCGCATGCAAAAGAAACAAGGGCATTTGCCAGTAGGTCGGAGGATGAAGGAAATAGCCCGGCAAGAAACAGAAGAAAAATTTCACCAAGGAGAACAAGTTGCCGCCAATGTACAGTTTGCAATGTCTGGTAACGTGCACGTATTTGTTCTGTGACGAATACGCCAAAGATGAAAGCGGTGAGCGGAACCAGGTAATGTAGCACACCTTTTAAGTCCCCATAAAAAGCACATTGGCTCATTAATACAATGTTGCCCGTTTGAGCATTGGCGAATACCTTTCCGTGCATACAATAGGAGTATGCATCCTGAAGTCCGCCGGAAAAGGTTAAAAGGGCCACCGTAGGCCAGGACTCGGACATTTGTCGTCTTTTTTTATGTTTCATTTTCTCATCATCCTCATTTTCATTGCCCTTTTTTAGCCTTTTTATTATAATGAGGAAAAAGCTCTATGTAAAATATATTACTGACATAAAAAGTATATCAATTTGATATGGATGGGCGACTATGGAAATTCATTACGATTACTATCGAATTTTTTATCATGTGGCACGTTGCGGAAGTTTTAGCCGTGCGGCGCAGCGTTTGGGAGCAAACCAGCCAAACATTACACGGAGCATGAACCGTCTGGAAAAGCAGCTTGGATGCCGTTTGTTTCGGCGTTCTGTCCGCGGTGTTGAATTGACTGCGGAAGGGGAGCGCCTAATGACGCACGTCAGCATTGCCTATCGGCATCTTCGTGCAGCAGAGTTAGAGCTGAAAGAAGAGATGAAAATACACAGAGAAACCCTCACCATCGGAGCAAGTGAGACGGCGCTGCATTTGTTTTTGTTGGATCAGTTGCAGTGGTTTCGAAAAACTTATCCAGATGTCAAAATTCATATTTCCAATCATTCCACGCCGCAGGCGCTGGAGGCATTGCAGCAGGACAAGGTCGACTTTGCAGTGGTTACCACCCCTACCAATGCACAATTGCCGTTGCGTGAGACGCCGGTGCTTGCATTTCAGGAAATTCTTGTGGGTGGCGTTCAGTTTCAGCATCTTTCTCGTCAAAAAATATCATGGGACGATTTGAAACGTTATCCTCTTGTTTCTTTGGGACAAAATACGATGACCTGGTCTTTTTATCAGCGCATTTTCGCTGCGCATGGAATTGCGTTTCAACCGGATACGCAAGCAGAAACCGTCGATCAAATTTTGCCCTTGGTTCAACACAATCTGGGCATCGGATTTTTGCCGGAAGCTCTTGCGCGTGAGGCATTGCTCCAAGGAAAGGTTTTTGAAATCCCACTGGAAGAGGCTGTTCCAAAGCGGCATGTCTGTATTGTGAAAAATGATCAGAAAGCGCTCAGTGCAGTGGCGGAAACTTTTGTATCCCTTCTTTGTGAAGAATGAAGATGGACAAGAAATTTGGATTATGCTAGACTGAAGCACATATAAAGGATTGGCCGCTGGATGGAATACAAAGGAGAGATTTTTTTATGAAAACATTTGTTGAAACATTGCCTCATGGAGCGCGTTTGAGGGGATACCTCCATGAACAAACTGGCAATTCAGGGGAGATTGGCTGGGGGCCAAGACCAGCCATGATCATTTGTCCGGGTGGCGGCTATGTATTTACTTCTCCTCGCGAGGCAGATCCCCCTGCGATAGCTTTTTTGAATATGGGGTTTCAAGTGTTTCTTTTGGATTATCGTGTGGGAAATCAGGCGGGAAATCAGCAGCCAATGGAGGATTTGGCACGCAGTATTTTATTGGTGCGTAGCCAAGCGGAGGAGTGGAATATCGATCCTTCTAAATTGGCAGTTTTAGGGTTTTCAGCGGGGGCACATTTGGCAGGCTGTCTTGGCGTTCATTGGAACGATGAAGAAATAGCGCGTCGATGTGCGGCAAAGGACCAGCGCGCTTTGCGGCCGGATGCAATGGTATTGTGTTACCCCGTCATTACTGCAGGTCCATTTGCACATAAGGCGAGTCTCGAACTAGTCAGTGCCGGCTGTAATCTTCCGATGGATTACTGGAGTTTGGAAACGCAGGTGAACAAAGAGACCACTCCGACGTTCCTTTGGCATACCATGGATGATGCCAGCGTTCCAGTTGAAAACAGCTTCTTGTTCGCACAGGCGCTTCACAAGGCCGGGGTAGAGTGCGAATGCCACTTTTTTCCCCATGGGCGTCATGGATTATCGGTCTGTTCCGAAGAAGTGCAAACGCCTTCGGATACCGTTGGAATGTGGGTGCCTTTGTGCAAAAAATGGCTTGAAAATCGATTTGGTCCTTTGGGCGGATTATAAAAAAGACGTGCGGTATTGCCGCACGTCTTTTTTATGATCGCATTTTTAATTCGTTTTGATGATTGCCTTCAGCAATAATCTGACGAATTTCCATGTTCGCCATTTCGATTTCCTCGTGAAAAATTGAAGCAGAAATGCGTAAAGCGCCATGGCCGAGAATGATAAGCTGTTCTGCACCGTCAGAGGTAGCCACACGCACCCGGCGATGCCGGGCAAGCTGGTAAGTAGCCTTTTCAATGTACATATCTGCTGTTTCCGCTTCTTTGGTGTATACAATGTGAATGTTTTTGTATTTTACGATTTCACCGGCATTTCGCTTCACTTTATAGGCATCGAACACAAGAATTACGGAACACTTTCGAAACCCCTGGTAATTACACAGAATATCGGCCAAGGCCTGACGGGCAGCATCCAAATTGGTGCGTGCAAGCTCTTTGAGTTCGTCCCAAGCGAAAATAATGTTATAACCGTCTACCAGAAGATATTCAGGGCCAGATGGTTCGAAGTGATACTCCGCTGGCTTTTCCACGGGCGTGCGGAAAAGTCCCCGCCGTTTTGAAGGACCGTAGGTTCGTTCAAAAATTGAGGCAAGTTCCCGGTCCTCTTCCAAACTTGTTGTAGCGGCATGAGAGTAGGCGGCAGAAGGGCGAGAGGGAGGCTCTACATGTTCTGTTGGACGGCGGCTTTCCACATGCGCGTGAGCGGGAACCTCGTTCCAAGGAACAACGTACCCGGCTCCATGAGAACAAAAAACAGAGTCGGCAGGATTTTCTGTGTCCCGCTCAGCTATATATCCGATTTCCTGTTGTACCTGTTCTGTGTTATGACAGATTTCGTATCCATCCAAGGTACAGGTGAGATGTCCCTGACCTTTGGTGTATCCAGCAAGCTCCAGCGCATATCCCCGCATCGTGGCCACAGGGACTCTTCCACATAGGACCGCTTGCATGCCTTCGTTTTGCGGTGGCTCAAACGTTCCGCCCATCCTTTGAATGTCTGCCATGGCGCGACCGATTTGCCCTGAAGGAACGTCGAGACGAAAAGAATACCAGGGCTCCAAAAGGAGATTGTCTGCCTGCATCAAACCTTGGCGAACCGCGCGGTAAGTGGCCTGACGAAAATCACCACCCTCAGTGTGTTTGAGGTGCGCGCGACCTGCAACCAAAGTGATTTTTATATCGGTAAGAGGACTCGCGGTCAGGACACCCAAATGTTCCTTTTCCGCGAGGTGCGTGAGAATCAAACGCTGCCAATTTCGGTCCAGCAGATCTTCGCTACAGGAACTGGCAAACTGCAAACCACTACCTCGGGCAAGCGGCTCCAGCAAAAGGTGTACTTCGGCATAGTGACGAAGTGGTTCAAAATGTCCGATTCCTATGACCGGAGAGGAGATCGTTTCCTTGTACAAAATTTTGCCTGGTCCAAATCCAACGGAGAGCCCAAAACGCTCCAAAATGAGACGCTTCAAGATATCCAGTTGCACCTCTCCCATCATTTGCAGTTGAATTTCCTGCAAAGGTTCATTCCAGGCGATGTGAAGTTGTGGGTCTTCTTCCTCTAATTGTGACAGCTTGGCGAGAGCGTTGTGTACATCGCAACCATCCGGAAGTCGTATTTCACAACTCGTGACTGGTTGGAGAAGAGGCTTAAGAGAATCCTCTTCTTCTCCAATTCCTTCGCCGGCCCAAGTACGGGATAGACCAGTTACGGCGCATACAGTGCCGGCTTGTGCTTGTTCCACCGTTTGAAAACGTGCACCGGAGTAAATGCGGATTTGATCCACTTTTTCCTGCCATGTACTGCCATCCGATGCCTTTCCACAAAGGACATCTTTCACTCGTAATGTTCCGCCGGTCACTTTTAAGTAGGTCAGGCGTGCTCCTTGAGAATCCCGAGCGATTTTATAGATTTTGGCCCCAAAAGCATCAAAACTTTGGGGAGGCATCATATATTTTTGAACACCATCCAAAAAGGCCGAGACGCCCTCTAGACGTAAAGCAGAACCAAAAAAGCACGGAAAAATTTTGCGTTGCTGGATCAGACTTGCAATGTCAACATTCGAAATGCTTCCGGTTTCAAGATAGCTATTCATGAGGGTTTCATCTAAAAGAGAAATTTCTTCCTCGAATTTTACTGTATCCGGATTCGAAAAATCCGTACAAGCAGGACTTAAATGTGTTTGCAGCGCTTGGAGAATATTCTCTTTTTCTGCCCCCGCAAGGTCCATCTTATTTACAAAAAGAAACGTTGGAACTCTGTAACGTTCCAACAGTTTCCATACGGTTTGCGTGTGACTTTGGATGCCATCCGTGCCACTGATGACAAGGACAGCATAATCCAGTACTTGCAGTGTCCGTTCCATCTCGCCGGAAAAATCCACGTGACCGGGCGTGTCCAGAAGGGTCAAAGTAAAAGCGGGCAAAGGCAGAATGGCTTGTTTGGAAAAAATTGTAATTCCACGTTCCCGTTCCAGGTGATCCGTGTCAAGAAACGCATCTTGATGATCGACGCGTCCCAGTTTCCGCAAGCTGCCGCCACAATAGAGAAGTGCTTCCGATAAAGTCGTTTTTCCGGCATCAACGTGTGCAAGAATGCCGGTGACAATTTTTTTCATATGTTTTCCGCCTCTGCTGTAAACTCAAGTTTATTTTACCATATCCGTTGCTACAGCGCCACTATATGGCAGGAAAAAGCGGCGCAGGACTTGTGTCCGCGCCGCTTTTCAAGAAAGACTTTGACGAATGATTCGATACAAAATTGGTTTCATATTGTCAATTTTATCCGGTCGGCCCTCGATGATGGAGGAATAGCAAACGGAACCGCACATTTCCACTAAAACAAAAATCAATTTAAAAAGTTCATCTTCGGTATAGCGCTGTGCGAGAGGACTGTCTGCCAAATCCTGTGCAAGACTGCGCCATAACGGGTCACTTTGACTGGAAAAGGCTTGCTGAACCACAGACCATGAAAAATTTCGCTCCAAAAGCTGAAGTTGCAATTTGTTGTATTTAAAATATTCCACGATATAATCGACCATCGTGACAACGTTTTCATCAAAATCGGGAGAAAGATGTTCCTGCGTATAGTGATAGGCGTCACTGAGAATTCTCGTTGAAATTCTGGCCACCAGCTTTTGAAGAAGCTCTTCCTTGTTCTGAAAATAAAGATAAAAAGTCCCTTTGGCCACATTGGCCTCATGAACAATTTCATCAATGGAAGTTTTGAAAACACCTTTTCCAAGAAAAAGTTTGTAAGCGGCGTCCAGAAGATGCTGTTCCTTTCCTTCGCGTTGCAATTTAGACTGTCTTGGCATCGGTTTATCCTCCTTCCTTTTATTAGTATATAGTTCGAAAGAAGCTTTTTCAAGAGTTCGTTCTACTTACAGCAAAATGACCAAAAGTCAGTTTTAAGCAAATATGACTATTGGTCATTTTTAATATTGCGTTAATTCGCTTGTTGGGGTATACTGTTTTTTGTTCTTAAAACTGACTAATAGTCAATAAGGAGTGAGCAAAGTGGAGCGGTTTGCAAAATTCATTGTTCACCACCGTAAAATGGTTTTGGTGATTGCGGTTATACTGCTCATACCTTCTGTGTTCGGCGCGGTGGGAACGTATATCAACTATGACATTTTAACGTACCTGCCAGCCCAACTGGATTCTATGATTGGAGAGCAATATTTGGAAGATGATTTCCATATGGCGAGCACCGCTATGATTACGGTGGAACATATGGGAACTGCAGATCTTTTGAAGATGAAAGATGAAATTGCACAAATCCCTGGAGTAGAGGATGTACTATGGACCAGTGATTTAGTGGATGTGCAGATTCCGCGAGAAATGCTTCCGGAGGATATACAAAAATTCTTTTATAATGAATCCGGAGCAACAATGATGATTGTTCGCTTTTACGGAACAAGCGCCAGCGAAGAAACGATGAATGCCATCGAGCAAATCAAATCCGTTTTGCGGGAAGATTGTTTTATTGGCGGAATGTCCGCAATTTTGGCGGATACAAAGGCTTTGATCAACAGCGAGATCCCTCTGTATGTCCTTTGCGCAGTGGCATGTTCGATAGTTGTTTTATTCCTTAGCTTGAAGGGAACCGTTGTCCCTGCAATTTTTATGGTTGGAATTGCGTTCCCAATTGTGTACAATTTCGGAACCAACTATTTTCTTGGGCAGATTTCTTATATTACAGAAGCCTTGGCAACGGTTCTTCAGCTTGGCGTAACCATGGACTTTTCCATTTTCCTTTTGCACCGATATGAAGAGGAAAAGCGTCGGCTGGGAAATGGCGAAGGCGGTGTAGCAGTTCGTGAAATTGAAGAGCAGGCCATGGTGAAAGCAATTTGTAACACGGCCTCATCCATCGCAGGTTCCTCTTTGACAACCATTGCGGGTTTTTTGGCCATGTGCACTATGAGCTTGGCACTGGGAAAGGATATCGGAATTGTCATGGCCAAAGGAGTGGCTTTGGGCGTGATTTGTACAGTGACCATTCTTCCGGCGTTGATTCTAACGTTCCGAAAGGCGATTTCAAAGTATACACACCGAACTTTTATTCCCAAGCTTTCAAAAACGGCATCTTTTGTGACAAAGCACTATCTTCCCATTCTGCTGGTTTTTGTTCTTATCTTTATTCCTTTTGCGATTGGTCAGAGCAAGACCAGCGTCTATTATACGCTCTTTGACAGCTTGCCTCAGGACATGGACGGAATCGTTGGAACCAACCGTCTCAAAGAAGATTTTGATATGACGACCACACATTTTATTATGGTGGACGAAGGTTTGTCCAACTATGATATGACCCAGCTTACCAATGAACTGGAACAGGTGGATGGCATTAATCAGGTCATGAGCTATGAAAAATTTGTAGGTGGCGGTATCCCCGACAGTATGCTTCCGGATGAAGTGAGAGAAATATTCCATGCGGGTGGACACAGAATGCTGCTTGCCAATTCCAGTTACGAGAGTGGTTCCGATGAACAGAACCATCAATTGGAAGAATTAAATGCCATTGTAAAAAGATATGATCCGGTGGGAGTTATTAGTGGAGAGGGTGCTATGACCAAGGATCTGATTGAAGTAGCGGCAACAGATTTTCGAAATGTGAACTTCACATCGATTTTGGCAGTATTCATTATTATTGCGGTTGTATTTCGCTCCGCGTCCATTCCTGTCCTTTTGGTGGCGGCCATTGAAAGTGCAATTTTTATCAATTTAGGAATACCGTATTTTACCGGTTCGGTGCTTCCTTTTGTAGCAAGTATTGTAATTGGTACGATTCAGTTGGGGGCCACAGTGGATTATGCCATCTTGTTGACCACACGATTTAGAGAAGAACTTGAAAATGGTCATCGCACTCGTGAGGCTGTCAGAATTTCAGTGGAACAGTGCAGTCCAAGCATTCTGACCAGTGGTCTAAGCTTTTTTGTAGCCACGGCCAGTGTTGCGCTCATTTCAAAAATGGAGTTGATTAAAAGCCTCTGCCTTCTGATTAGTCGCGGAGCGCTGATCAGTATGGCGGTCATTCTTCTTATTTTGCCAGCGCTTTTGATTGTTTTTGCACCGCTGATTCAGAGAACTACCAGCCGTTGGCCCAGACAGACGAAAGGAGTTTAAATCATGAAGTTGCATTTAAAAAAAGTTTTATCCTTAATAATGAGCGTTTCTATTTTGAGTAGTTTAGCCATGCCAGTATTTGCGGATGAAAACCCGACGGTTACAAAGGATGAAAGTGTCTTCATACTGCTTAATTCGGACGGATCCATACAAAGTCAGACCGTCAGTGATTGGTTGCATTGTGACAACGGACTTGCAGGCGTAGTCGACAAAACAAGCTTGTCCAATGTCACTAATTTAAAGAGTGATGCAGTACCGGAGCAGGTAGAAGACACCATTACATGGAATACAAATGACACGGATGTTTATTATCAGGGAACAACGGATCAAACACCGCCTCTTACGACAGCGATTGATTATGAACTGAATGGCGAAAAAATAAACGCCGAGCAATTAATTGGAAAAAGTGGACATGTAAAAATTACGATAACACTTGAAAATCATGAAAAACACCAGCGCGAAATTGCCGGACAAGAGCGAACGATCTATACGCCGTTTGTCACTTTAGTTGCAGCGGACATGCCGCGCGAATCTTTCAGCAATGTCAAAATTCCTCATGGGACTGTGCAGACGGATTCCCAAAACCAACTTGCTTGTGCGGTGGCATTGCCAGGGATGAAACAAACCTTTGATGGGCTGTTGACAGGCAAAATGAGTGAGCTTAATGATTACTTTTTGGATCAGATCATTATCGAAGCAGATACAGATCATTTTGTAATGCCTAGTATTTTACTGGCTGCGGCTACCAGTATGGATGAACTGAAAAAACAATTGGATTTTTCAAATGTTGATGGGACCTTGCAGGATGTGCAGAACGGAACTGCCCAGCTAGACGAAGGGACCCAGCAAATTTCTGAAGCGATTACTACATTGGATTCAAAGCTCAGTGAATTTTCTGCCCAATATAATACATTTGACGCCGGAGTGGACGCCGCATTTGCGGGGTCGAAAGAAGTGGCAAATGGCGCACAGAAACTTTTGAGCGGAACGCAAGAGTTAAACGGTGGATTAAACTCTTTGAAAAGTGGTGCTGAAACATTAGATAAAGGTGCGGCGACGCTAAAAAATGAATTGGAACAGTCACTTTTACCAGGCCTTGCTACAGCGGCGGAATTGCAACAAAAGTTAAACGAGGAAATGAAGACCGCTCAGCAAGCTTTGGAAAATGTTCCTGAAACGGATGAACTTCAGACAGTATCCGGAACTGTTACACAGGCATTGCAAAGTGCCGCCTCCGACGCGGGAACAACCGCACAAAACGCTGTCTTGAACACAGCCGCTAATGCTTCAGCGTCCGTAAAAGAACAATGTAAAGCAACATTGAAAGCAGCATTGGATGCAGATGCAACTTTGACAGAAGAACAAAAAAATGCCTTTCTGGCGGCTTTAGATGGAGTGGGTGGATACGATGCATCCGCCGAAGCATCTACCGCAAATGGTGCGGTTCAAACGGCGGTTGGAACACAAGGACAGGCGGTTCAGCAGGCGTTGGCGCCTTTGTCGGGCATGGATACCAGTGCTTTAAAAGAGACTTTTGGGACTGTTAGTGTTGACGCAGAAAATTTGCTTTCCATGATGAATGAAATGACCGGCAAGCTGTACAATCCACAAGACAATACAAATACGCTCTACGGTGGTGCGGTGCAGATCAAAGGCGGAACAGAACAACTTGTAAATGGAATTGGGCAAATTGCAGGAGGAGCGTCTGCTTTGGCGGCTGGAGCGTCCCAACTGGATAATGGTGCAGTAAGTTTGCAAAGCGGCTTGGAAAAGTTATCCGGGTCCAGTAAACTAATCAAGGATGCGATTGTTCAGTTTAAAGCGGGTTCCTCGCAGTTGGCGAGCGGTGCAGGGGACCTTCAGCAGGGAATGAGTACATTTCGGAATAAAACCGATGGAGTTGTGAATGATTTGAATGCGGCGCAGCTTGATCAAATCAGTCAAATCGCAAATGCACTGGAAGAACAGGCAAACGAATATACCAGTTATACAGGATCGGCAGAAGGTGTACGGTGCAGCGTAAAATTTGTTATGAAGGTGAATGGACCTGACACTACCGAAGAACCTAGCCAAAAGACATCAACTTCTTTGACGGAACAGACTACTTTTTGGGAACGTATCAAAAATTTGTTTGCATAACATAAAAAAGGAGCGGAGATCGAATTCGATCTCCGCTCCTTTTTTAGAGATGCCGTTCAGAATGATTTCCAATCAAATATAAGGATCCCAGAATGGCAAAGCAAAGAAAAAATACAGATAAAAAGATTTTTTTCATAGAAAGCTCCTTTCAGCATGCGTCAACAAGGCGATAATAAGTGTGTGCGGTGATTCGATAAACCAACAAATAGACCAGTGCAAAAGCCAAAAAGGTAAGAGAACAGCAAATGAGAAATAATGTCCGATCCGTCATTCCGAAAATGACAAGGATGTTACATATAACGTTATAAGCAAAAACCATATGTACAAAGGCCATCATCAAAGGAAGAAAAAATACCAGAAGAATTTGTTTGTTGATGGTAGAGCGAACTTCTTTTTTGCTCATGCCCACTTTTTGCAGTATGGAAAAACGTTCATGGTCGTCGAACCCTTCGCTAATTTGTTTATAGTAAATGATTAGAACCGTTGCCATTAAAAACAAACTGCCCAAAAACAATCCCAAGAAGAGAAAACTGCCGTACATACTATTCCAGTTTTCTTCGATACTGGTTCTAGAATGAATGTTATACAGAGTTTCGGGCGGTGTATGCGCGATGATTGCAGAAACAATCGATTCTTGCAACCCGAAATCATCCTTTGTATTTAGATGAAGTTCTAAACTAGCAGAAGGTTCGAGTCCAGTAACAGTGCGGAACAAGTTTTGAATATAAGTGAAATCGGAAAGCACAAGATAATAGGACTTCACAATTGGCAACTGTGCGGTATCGGAATAAGGACCAAAAGAGTCCAATATTTGAAGAATGTGCAGTGTTTCGTCTCCCAATTGGATGGTGTTCCCTGTGAATGAGGAATCGGTTGTAAACAACAACGCTTCGCTTTCGTCTAGGGATACATTGCTACCAGTCATAGCGTTGTAATCCTCTAAGGGAATCAAATTTATGTACATAGATAATTGCGTGGAATAATCGGTTGCGCTCGTGAATTTTTGATTTTCGAAAGAAGCATAAAAATCGACATATCGCCATACATAACGTTGCTCAATCACTGCAGGTGAAATTTGATCCTGTTCTAGTGCGGCATTAATTTCGTCGTTTAGCTGTGCCGGATCGCACGGGGCTTTTAGTTCAACATTTCCACTGATACTGGCAGGCGCAAGAGAATCAATCATTCGGCCACGTCCCATGTACAGACATACTGTAGTTGAAATGGTTACTAAAACCATTGTAGAAAGGATGCAGATGGCAGCCAGTCCCGCAGCATTCTGTTTCATACGATACATCAATCCGGACAGGGAGATAAAATGGCGAGGCTGATAATAATAATTTTTATTTCGACGAAGCAGCTTTAAAAATGCGATGCTTCCGGATGTAAACAAACAAAAGGTTCCCGCAATTACAAGAAGGACAGCGGCGAAAAATAGGAGCAGAGCGTTCAGCGGATTGTTTACGGCGATTGCGATGTAATATCCGGCTCCAAGGAATACAATGCCGAACACAGTCAGAATCCAAGATGCACGCGGCTCTTTTTCTCCGGTTTGGCCGCCATGCAACAATTCCACCGGACGAGAACGTTGTACATGCGCTGCATTGTAAATAAATAAAAGGGTGTAGAGAATCGAAAATAAAAGAATCGTTATTATAACGGAAGGAATGGAAATGCCAAAAGAGATTGGAGTGGAGAAATTTAAAACATAAAGTAGCGCTAAAAATAGTGCTTTGGAAAAGAGAATGCCGAACACAAGTCCCAATACCATGCAAGAAAGCGCACTAAATAATGTTTCAAAAAATAACACCAGGGCCACATGACGCTTTTCGAGTCCTAAAACACAGTACAGGCCAAGCTCCTTTTTTCGACGCTTGATGAGAAAACTGTTGGTATAGAACAGAAGTGCCATGCAAAAAATAGCGATTACCACGGTACCCAGAAAAAAAATAGAAACTGCAACGGCTCCACCGTTGATTTGAAGAAGTCCCTGGTTTAGTGCAATGGACTGCATAATATAATAGGTTGCAATGCAAACGGTACTGGTCAACATGTAAGGAAAGTAGGTATCTTGATTTTTACGCAGATTATTTAGTGCCAATTTGGGATAGAAATCAAGCATGACGCACGCCTCCTGTAGTCAACATGGTCAATGTATCCCCAATTTTGGCATACATTTCATCGTCCGTTCTTGTGCCGCGATAGATTTGATGAAAAACAAGTCCGTCTTTGATGAAAAGCACACGCTGGGCGCAGCTTGCCGCACGAATGGAGTGCGTGACCATCAAAAGGGTTTGTCCATCACGGTTGACCTTGCTGAATAAATTCAAAAGTTGTGCTGTCGCCTTGGAATCCAGTGCGCCGGCGGGTTCGTCCGCCAATAAAATGTCTGGATTTGTGATCAGTGCTCTAGCCACTGCGGCTCGTTGCTTTTGGCCGCCGGACACCTCATAAGGAAATTTGTTTAAAATGTTTTCAATTCCCAATTTTGGAGCGAGTGTTTCAAGGCGTGCTGCCATTTCGTTGTATCCTCGACGTGAAAGGACGAGTGGAAGAAAAATATTGTCCCTGATAGAGAAGGTGTCCAGTAGATTAAAATCCTGAAAGACAAAGCCCATGTGTTCACGCCGAAATTGTGCCATTCGCCCTTCTTTGATCTGTGTAATATCATTACCGGATAATTTGATGCTTCCTCCTGTAGGATGATCCAACGCAGCAAGAAGGTTCAAAAGTGTCGTTTTTCCCGAGCCGCTTTCTCCCATAATGGCGACATATTCACCTTTTTCTACAGTGAAATTTACATCTTTCAGCGCCGGAACTTGTGTGGAACCGAAACGCGTTGTATAAGTTTTTTGTAGATGTTCTACTTCTAGCAATGACATAAAAATCCTCCTAGATCATTTTGCAAGAATTATGTTTGTATGCAACTTTATCATAAAGCGTGCTGTGTGCTGTTGCCATAACTTTACCTTACAAAAGGATCGTAGTACCTTACATTTTTGTCAGGTTAATCCAATGAAAGTTGTGGGCGTCCAAAGTCGATATTTACTTTGGTCCCTTGTCCGGGCTTTGAAGAAATTGAGAGCTTATGACCGAGGTTTTGACAAATTTGATTGCATAGATAAAGACCGAGTCCTGTGGATTTTTCGTTTGCTCTCCCGTTGTAACCAGTAAATCCCCGCTCAAAAATGCGGGGAAGCTCTTCTTCAAGAATGCCGATTCCGGTATCCTCTACGGTCAAGACTGTTCCATGTGTGTATACCCTTACGAATCCATGATGCGTATATTTAGCAGAGTTGGTCAAAATTTGTTCCAAAACGAATTCCATCCATTTGGAATCGGTCGTTACGGCTAAGTCTATCGGATCAATGCACAGTTTAATCTTTGAATTGTGAATAAACAGGGAGGAGACATGTTTGGCGCTGGCGGTAACAATATCCATCAGCCGAAGTGTTTGTGGCACCAAATCACCGTGCATACTTTCCAGACGCAAATAACCCAAGACCATATCCACATATTGCTCTGTTTTGAAAAGTTCTTGCTTCATTTCTCCTTTACATCTGGGATCAGGTATTTCTTGCACCAGAAGATTGAGTGCAGCTAAGGGTGTTTTGATTTGATGTGCCCAAAGAGTATAGTATTGGGAGGCGTCTTGCTGGCGCAGAAAATCACGCCTTTCAGCGTCCAACCGATTCTTTTCTAATGCATCAACGATTGCTTCCCAATCCTGTTCCAGAAGATTTGTAGAATGGGGCAGAGCAGATAGCTTGCTGTTGCATTGCATGAAAAGCACATGGAGTTCCCGATGGCGTCGAACAAAATGTGAAAAACCACGGGCAAATAAAAGAGACCCAATTGCTACCGTTAGAAAAGAAATGTAAATGGGGAGTTCCATAGGGGCATGGTAAAAAACTGTCAAGAGAAATAACCCGGCGAGAGCGAGCAGTACACTTAAAGCAACATGGTATATCGTTCGGCAGTATGCAAAAAGTAGATAGGGTAGGGAATGTTCATTCATGATTGTCCTCCACAATATAGCCAAGTCCTTTTTGCGTACGGATCAAAGTAGACAAGCCAATATCGCTTAGCCTTCTGCGCAGTCTAGTGACATTAACTGTTAACGTGTTGTCATCAATGAAGCAATCACTTTGCCAAAGGGCCTGCATCATCTCTTCCCTAGTGACGGTGTGGCCTCGGTGCTCAAATAAGAGACTCAGGATACGAAACTCATTTTTGGTGAGCTCTAACTTTGCTCCGTGGTAAGAGAGGCTGGCGCTTTTTAAATCAAGTATGGCACCATGACATTGAAGGACATCCAGTGTATCGCTAAAAGTATAGGCACGTCGTAAGAGCGCTGCGATTTTTGCGACAAGGACGTTTGAATCAAAGGGCTTGCACAAAAAATCATCCGCCCCCAATGAAAGCGCCATTATAAGATTCATGTTATCCGCCGCAGAGGATAAGAAAAGAACAGGAGTGTGACTTGTTTTTCGAATTTCTGAACACCAGTGATATCCGTCAAAAAAAGGAAGTCCTATATCCATCAAAACAAGATGGGGTGAGGAGATTGAAAATGTCTTCATCACATTCTGAAAGTCATCTGTAACAACCGGCGTATATCCATATTTAAGAAGAAGACGCTTGAGCGCCCCACTGATGGTTGGGTCGTCTTCTACGATCATAATTTTATACATTACACTATCCCTCCGCTTTTACATAACGCGCGAACGAGCGCTTTTTCTTCAAAAGAAGAATTGTCATGACAAGGGGGGTGTGATAAAATATAAACTGGTTTAAAATGGGGAGGAATCCGTTTTGAAAAAATTGTTTGCATGCTTTCGTGGCTATCGAAAACAGATGATTTTGGGACCATTGTTCAAATTAACAGAAGCGATATTGGAACTGATGATCCCTCTTTTGATGGCAGACATTATTGATGTGGGAATTCGAAATGGGGATCGCGGCTATGTGGTGACGCATGGCCTTTTTATGTTGTCTTTGGGAGCGATTGGTCTGGTATGTGCTCTGATTTGCCAATACTTTGCGGCAGTGTGCGCACAAGGATTCGGCCGTAGTCTACGCAAAACATTATTTCGGCACATTTTCAGCCTCTCGCAAAAAGAGTATGGCACAATTGGAACGGACTCTCTGATCACCCGTTTAACAAGTGATGTCAACCAGGTGCAGACGGGAGTCAATATGTTTATTCGCCTTGCTGTACGAGCTCCTTTTTTGACGGGGGGCTCTATTGTAATGGCGCTTTTAATTGATTGGAAAATCGGGCTGATTTTTTTAGTGTCCACACCGCTGATCGTGCTGGTCCTTTATGTGATCATGAGTAGAAGCGTTCCGTATTATCTTCAGATTCAGAAAGGGCAGGACCGCATTTCCCGTTTAGCGGGTGAAAATTTGGAAGGTGCGCGTGTGATTCGTGCATTTTCCAGACAAAAAAGTGAAGTCGAAACATTTGATGTGGCTGGCGATGATTTGGCAAAGACCACAGTTTATGTGGGAAAAATTTCGGCGGCGCTGAATCCCATTACATCGGTGATTGTAAATCTTGCTATCGTGGCGATTGTGTGGTTTGGTGCCCGTTTTACGGATATGGGAATTCTGGAACAAGGACAAATCATCGCACTGGTCAATTATATGACACAAACGTTGTTGGCTTTGATTGTGCTTGCCAATATCATTGTTGTCTTAACAAGAGCAGTTGCAAGCGCACGTCGTATTGCTCAGGTGTTGGAACAACAAACAAGTATGCAGGATGTAGCTGAAAGTCAGAAAGCTCTATCTGGTTCGCCTTATATTGAGTTTGAGAACGTATCATTTCGTTACCACAGCGGTGGCGATGAGGCCTTAGAAAAGATTTCTTTTCAGGTGGACAAAGGCTGGACTTTGGGGATTATTGGTGGTACAGGATGCGGAAAAACAACATTGGCGCGGCTTCTTGCGCGAGAATATGATGTCACTGCGGGAAAGATTAAAATCGAAGGGGTAGATATTCGAGATTATACTTTGGCCGATTTGCATCAAAAGATAGGCCTTGTTCCGCAGACGGCGATGTTATTTAGTGGAACAATACGTTCCAATTTGAAACTGGGAAATGAGACGGCCGATGATACGGTACTTTGGAAAGCGTTGGATACAGCGCAGGGAGCGGAGTTTGTACATTCCAAACCGGATGGATTGGACACGGTAATCGAAGAGGGTGGAAAAAATCTATCCGGTGGACAGAAACAACGTTTGACCATTGCGCGCGCCTTGGCAAAACAGCCGCAAATTTTGATTTTGGATGATTCGGCATCTGCGCTGGACTATGCCACAGATGCAGCTTTGCGAAAAGCTTTGCGACGGGACACACGGGGAATGACGGTGGTAATGATCAGTCAGCGTGCGTCTACAATCAAAAATGCAGATCGAATCTTGGTTTTAGATGATGGACGTATGTGTGGTTATGGTACTCATGAGCAGCTTTTAAACAACTGCGAGGTCTATCGGGAGATTTGCCGTTCCCAAAAACTGCTCAGCGAGGAGGGTGTGCAATGAAAATGAAAACGATCAAGAGGATCTTGGGATATACAGTTCCTTATCGCTTCAACCTCATCGCTGGCTTTGTCTGTGCATTTCTATATGTTGTGTTTACACTTTTGGGTCCGGTATTTATTGGACGTGCAATTGATCAGGTTTTCGGTCCAGGTGACGTGAATTATAAAGGGGTCCTTTTTTACTTGATATTGCTGGCTGTTACTGTTCTTCTGGCAGCGGTATTTCAGTGGATTTTAAATGTCTGCACACGTAATGTGTCAGCTTGGGCAGCCAACGATTTGCGAAAAGAAGCTTTTGAAGTTTTGAATAGGGTTCCCCTGAAGTACATTGATGGACATTCACATGGAGATATCATCAGCCGTATGGTGAATGATGCAGAGTGGGTGTCCGAAGGACTTTTGCAAGGCTTAACCCAGCTTTTGCCTGGAGTGGCTACAATTTTGGGAACCCTTTGTGTGATGGCGGTACTCAATCCGTTTATCGCGTTGGTGGTGGTTCTGGTGACGCCGATTTCCATCTGGTTTGCCGGATTTGTGGCAAAGCGGACCGATGGATTCTTTCGGGCGCAGAGTGCGGCACAGGGAAAGTTATCCGGTTATATCAATGAAATGGTGACAGGTCAGAGTGTGGTGCGCTCTTTTGGATATGAACAGCGCTGTTTTGAAACATTCGATCAAATTAGTGACGAACTGTATGAGACCGGGCTAAAAAGCGTTTTTTATTCTTCAATCACGAACCCGGGTACACGTTTTGTTAATGCGATTGTGTATGCTGCGGTGGCAGTGTTTGGAGCATTGTCTGCTATTGGCGGTTCTATCAGTGTGGGTCAGCTCAGTTGCTTTTTAACGTATGCAAATCAGTATACGAAACCATTCAATGAGGTAACTGGTGTATTAACGCAAATGCAGACGGCATTGGCAAGTGCAGAACGTTTGTTTTCTGTTTTGGATGCGCAACCAGAGACGCCGGACGCGCCGGACGCTTTAGCGCCCCAAACGTGTGAGGGTGCCGTTCGGATTGCAGATGTGGCTTTTTCTTATACTCCGAAAGTGCCTTTGATCGAAAACTTCCATTTGGATGTAAAGCCGGGCCAGCGAATTGCCATTGTAGGTCCTACAGGATGTGGAAAGACAACACTTATCAACCTGCTAATGCGTTTTTATGATGTTTGTGAGGGCGCTATTTACGTTGATGAAAATGAGATACGTACCTTAAAACGAGATTCGCTTCGCGGAATGTATGGAATGGTGTTGCAGGAAACGTGGCTGAAAAATGCTACGGTTCGTGAAAATATTGCGTATGGTAAACCGAACGCAACTCTTTCTGAAATTGAAGCAGCGGCAAAAGCAGCATACGCCCATGGTTTTATTAAACGCTTGCCGCAAGGGTATGACACAGTCATTGAGCCGGGTGGCGGAAATCTCTCAGCCGGACAAAAGCAGCTTTTGTGCATTGCGCGCATTATGCTTTGTCAGCCAGAAATGTTAATATTAGATGAGGCTACATCCAGCATCGATACTCGTACAGAAATGCTGATACAACAGGCTTTTGAAAAATTGATGCAAGGCCGTACCAGTTTCGTAGTAGCACATCGGCTTTCTACCATTCAATCGGCAGACGTTATTCTTGTTATGAATGCGGGCCATATTGTAGAGCAGGGTACGCATGAGTCACTTTTGAAAAAAGGCGGTTTTTACGCCAATTTGTATAATAGTCAATTCGCGGTAGAGTAAAAGAGGAGGTTTGTTATGCTGAACTTTGATTATGACATTCCCACCAAGGTCTTTTTTGGAAAGGGACAACTTGGCAAATTGGGTCCGGAAATGAAAAAGTACGGAGATCGTCTGTTGCTGGTTTATGGCGGTGGAAGCATTAAACGCACTGGACTGTATGCGCAAGTGCTGGATATGCTGCGTGAAAACGGAATCTACTGGCAGGAATTGTCAGGCGTAGAACCCAATCCGCGCATTGAGAGTGTGCGAGAAGGGGCCGATATTTGTAAGAGAGAGTCTCTTCAAATGGTCTTGGCAGTAGGCGGTGGCAGCAGCATTGATTGTGCAAAATATGTGGCGGCGGCTGCCAATTATGATGGAGATGCATGGGATTTGTGCATCGATAAGTCTAAAATAAAAAAGGTTTTGCCTGTTTTTAGTGTTTTGACACTGGCGGCTACAGGAAGTGAAATGGACTGTGGCGGAGTGATCACAAATTTAGCCACTTATGAAAAAATTGGTGGTGGAGTGGCAGATCAGCGTCCAAAGGCATCTGTATTGGATCCTACGTATACATTTACCGTTCCGGCCAATCAAACTGCGGCTGGTACGGTAGATATTATGAGTCATACAATGGAGACCTACTTTAACCGTACGCCTGGAACATATTTTCAGGATCGGATGGCAGAGGCAATTTTAAAAACCTGTATTCATTATGGGCCCATTGCCATTCAGCAACCGGATAATTATGAGGCCAGAGCCAACCTGATGTGGGCTTCTAGTTGGGCGATTAATGATTTTCTGGCAGATGGAAAAGCAAATGTATGGACAGTGCATCCGATTGAGCACGAGTTGAGCGCTTTTTATGATATTACCCATGGAGTTGGTTTGGCAATTTTAACACCTCGTTGGATGAAATATGTTTTGCGGGATGAAACCGTTCAAAAATTTGTGGAATATGGTGTGAACGTGTGGGGGATTTCTCCTGATCAAGACCCGTTTAGCATCGCCAACGAGGCCATTCGCAAAACAGAACAATTTTTCTTTGAAGAATTAAAAATTCCTTCCACACTGACTCAGTTGGGAATTGGAAATGAGAACTTTGAGCGAATGGCTAAAAAGGTTCGGCAGGTTGCGTTGGACGATGGTTTTGTGAAACTGACTTGGGAAGACGTAGTAGAAATTTATAAAGCTTGTCTGTGAGGGAAAGGAGCGCACAGAGATGAGTGTTTTCTGTGTGGGAGAGATGCTGGTTGATTTCCTTCCAGGAGATGAACCAGGCAGCTATATTCGCAGAGCAGGGGGCGCACCAGCGAATGCCGCGATTGCACTGGCTCGGCACGGATGTGATGTGACTTTCTGCGGAGTACTGGGCAAGGATGATTTTGGCAATTTTTTATTGGAAACTTTGAGAGAGAATCATGTGAACCCAGTTGTTCGCCTGACCGATCAAGCAATCACGACCATGGCTTTCGTCACATTGGATGAAAAGGGCGATCGTTCCTTTACCTTTGCACGTAAACCGGGAGCAGACATGTTTTTGGATACGGAACAAGTGAATTGTGAAGCCTTTGATTGTGCGGATTGGGTGCATGCGGGTTCTTGTTCTCTTTCCAAAGGATGTGCCCGAGATGCTACGGTATATGCGATTCAGCAAGGACACGCCACTGGGAAGCTTGTTAGTTTTGATGTAAATTATCGCAATGTGATGTGGGACGACGACGAGCATGCCGCCGTACAGGCTATACGTGAAATCCTTCCTTTTGTGGATTTTTTGAAGATTTCTCAGGAGGAAGCTCAAATGTTGGGCGGAGAGGATTTGATCGCGCAGGTAATGACGGAAAATCACATTGCGGTGGTAGTGGAAACGCTGGGAGAACAGGGAGTACGTTGCTTTTGGCAGAATGAGCGGTTGGAATTGCCCGGAATTCAGGCGCGGTGCATAGATGCTACTGGTGCGGGCGATGCTTTTTGGGGAGGATTTTTGGCAACATTAGAAAGGGCAAAGATTCGTTCGACAGATTCATTGACAAAGTCGCTTTTACGGCAGGCGATGCAAAACGGTAATATTGCCGGGTGGCTTTGTGTTCAAAAAAAAGGTGCCATTGAGTCGCTGCCAACCCGAGAACAAGTGGAACACTACGCCAAAGAAATTTACGGTTGAAGCTAACCTGTTCGGCGTCGTATTTTTGGCCGAGGCTTGAAAAGGCAGAACGATGTTGTCAAAAAGCTGGAATTTATTAGAGACAATAAAGAAGCAGCGTATGCTCATAGGCATACGCTGCTTCTTTATTAAATGTATTTTATTAAAGCAAGGGGCCGTTTTTGTATTCACCGTCATGACAGAAAGAAACCCATTCCGCTACGTTTACAGCATGGTCACCGATACGCTCCAGATATTTAGCAATCATAAAAGAGTCCAAGGCGGCGTCGGTATCCGACGGCTGCTTTACAATATGAGCGGTAATATCCTGGCGAATGGCAATGAAGTCGGCATCGGCATCATCATCTTTGGCAATTACACAAGAGGCGTGTTTTGTATCGTGCTGAACAAAAGCAGCCACGGCTTCACGAACCATCTGTTGTACAGTTTCAGCCATTGTTTTGAGCCTTTCGGGCATATAGCTATTGGCGGAGAGATGCTCCACGATTTCTGCAATGTCTGCGCTGTGATCCCCAATTCGCTCCAGATCCGAAACCAGTTTCATCACAGAGCTCACTTGGCGAAGATCTGAAGCAACCGGTTGTTGGCGAAGAAGCAAGGTCATACATAAATGTTCAATATCCCGTTCTTTATCATCGATGGTATCATCTTGCGCTGCGATAGAGCGGGCCAATTCTTTTTCGTTGTTCCATAAAGCGTGAAGTGCTTGCGACAGAGAAGAAGAAACTAAGTCTCCCATAGAATTTACCATTTGATCCAATTGCGCAAGCTGAGAAAGATATTCGGTGCGTGTCTGCATGATATTCAATCCTCCTGATTAGCCGAAACGGCCGCTAATGTAATCTTCGGTGCGCTTGTCAGTGGGGTTGGCAAAGATTTTTTGGGTGTCATCCATTTCTACCAATTCGCCCACGAGGAAAAACGCGCACTTGTCACTGATACGTGCGGCTTGCTGCATGTTATGCGTTACGATGACAACGGTATATTGCTGTTTGAGTTGTGTCATCAGCTCTTCAATTTTCATAGTGCTGGCAGGATCCAAAGCGCTGGTAGGTTCGTCCATAAGAAGTACTTCGGGTTCAACGGCCAAAGCACGTGCGATGCATAGACGTTGTTGTTGACCACCAGAAAGGCCCAAAGCGCTTTTTTTAAGACGATCTTTTACTTCGTCCCATAAAGCAGCTCCACGCAGTGCTTTTTCTACAATTTGATCCAGTTCGGCACGACTGGGGTGACCATGCAGGCGAGGACCATAAGCAATGTTGTCGTAAATGCTCATGGGGAAGGGGTTGGCCTTTTGAAAAACCATACCAATTTTTTTGCGCAGCCAAGTTACGTCGACATCTTTGGCAAAGATATCTTTGCCGTGAAAAGTAACCTGGCCGTTGATTCGAACGCTGGGCACGAGGTCCTGCATACGATTCAACGTTTTTAAAAATGTACTTTTTCCACAACCGGATGGGCCGATAAAGGCGGTTACCTGTTGGGACATAATATCCATATCAATGCCTTTCAGCGCTTCAAAATCGCCGTAATGCAGTGTGAGTTTCTTGGTTTGTATAATCGGTGTCTGTTCCATGGAACGGTCCTCCTCAGTGTTTTTTGGAAGCTTTGGCTCGCACATAGCGAGCAGCTAAGTTGATAATAAGCACAAGACAAAGAAGGAGTGCTGCGATGGCCCAAGCCACGTCGAATTTACCTTCTTCAAAAGCCAGCATATAAAGAGCAACTGAAAGTGTAGCACCACTGCGACTGTATGCGGCGATGATATTGTCCGCCACAATCTTTCCGAAGCCGGCTGTGAACAGAAGGGCCGCGCTCTCTCCTACAATTCGACCAACCGCCAGAATACAGCCAGTCACGATTCCATCTACACTGGAGGGCAGGACGATGGTGCGTACCATATGCCATTTGGTTGCACCTAAACCCAGTGCACCTTCTCGATAACTTTCCGGTACGGTTTTTAAGCTTTCCTGTGTTGTGCGAATGATGGTAGGCAGCGTCATAACCACTAAGGTACAGCTACCTGCAAGTAGACTGCTTTGAAATCCAAGTTTCTGGCAAAAAATGAGCATACCAACCAGACCATAAATAATGGAAGGGATACCGGCCAGAGTTTCCGTAGTGAATTCGATGGTACGAATCAACTTGCGATTTTGTGCGTATTCGGTGAGATAAACGGCAGCGCCTACGCCCAGCGGAAGGACAATCAACAATGAAAGTATGATGACATAGAGCGTATTTAAAATGTAGGGGAGAATGCCATCGATTTTTTTTGTCACACTCGGTACGCTGGTGATCAACTGCCAACTTAATTCAGGCAGTCCCTTGTAAAGAACATATCCAATAATACCGATCAAGAGGAGCATCGTTAGAGCGGCCGCCGCGTAGACCAGAATTTTGCGGACGGTGTCCCAGACAATTCTCGATTTATTTCGCATTGTTGTCACCCCGCTTAAGTACGCTGTTCAAAACTCCATTGATGAGCATGATGAAAAGGAACAGAACCAGAGCGATGCTAAACAGTGCCTGACGCTGAAGTCCGGAAGCATAACTCATTTCTTTGGCTACTGCTGTAGTTAAGAATGTGACGCTTTTAAACAGACCCGGCATATTGGCTACATTGCCGGCAACCATCATGACCGCCATAGCTTCTCCGATGGCACGCCCGATTCCTAAAACAACGCCAGCGGCAATACCGCTCTTGGCGGCGGGCATGCTCACTTTAAAATAGGTTTCCGCAGGTGTAGCGCCCAGAGCCAAACTGGCTTCTTCGTATTCCGGGGGTACAGCATTTAAGGCCGTTACGCTTACGGAAATGATACTGGGAAGAATCATAATACTCAGCACAAGGATTGCAGCTAACAGACTGGCGCCATTGGCTAAGTCGAAAATTTTTGCAATAGCCGGCACGAGGACCAACATGCCAACAAGACCGTATACAACACTGGGGATGCCGGCCAAAAGCTCTACCGCAGCACTGACCGGAGCAGCAAGTTTGCGGGGAGCGATTTTGGATAGAAAAACTGCTGTCAGAATTCCGATGGGAACGCCAATGAGGGCCGCTCCCAATGTGCCCCACACGCTCGTGAGAATGAAGGGGAGAATACCAAAGCTTGGTTCTTTGGCAGTACTTTTCCAAACGGTTCCGAATAGAAAATTAATTGGTCCAATTTCGACCATGGCGGGAATACCGGAAACGAACATGTAAATAGTGATGAGCGCAACAGACAAGATGGCGACCATGCCGCAGAAAAAGAAAATTGCGTTCATCACGGCTTCGATAGCTTTTTTAATTCGCATGGATGCGTCCTCCTAAAAAAGACCCGGCCAGCATAGCCGGTCGGGTTTCTGTATTTTCACACTGAAGATTATGCAAGGGGAACGGCGCCGGCCGCACGAATCAGATCGCTCGCTTCATCGCTCTGAGCAAAGTCGAAGAACGCCTGAGCAGCTTCACTCAACTCTGCGGAATCGTTGGTTACAAACACGAAGGGACGCTGAATTTTGTAGGTGCCATCCTGGACGGTCTCCTCGCTGGGAGCTACACCTTCTACGGTGACTGCTTTTACGGTGTCATCCAGTGCGGACAGAGAAGCATATCCGATGGCGTTTGCGTTGGATTGAACTTTAGCGATGACCGCGCCAGTAGCAGTCAATTCTTCGGAGTATACGCAAGAGTCTTCAACACCTACAATGCTTTCGAATCCATCGCGTGTACCGCTGCCGGCCTCACGTCCAATGAAGACGATTTCTGCATCTTCACCGCCGACTTCACTCCAGTTGGTGATTTCGCCTTTGGCGATGCCGGCCAATTGTTCGATAGTCAGGTCAGCAACAGGATTTTCGCTGTTTACGATGATGGCGATGCCATCAAGTGCGATAGTCGTTCCGGTCACACCAGTTTCGTCCTCTTTCAGAGCACGGCTGGAAAGGCCGATGTCCAAACTTCCTTCTTGAGCACCGGTGATGCCGGCGCCGCTTCCGGTAGGATCGTAAGTAACGTCAACTCCGGGATATTTCTCTGCGAAAGCCTCTTGAAAAGCACCGACTACAGCTTCCATGCTGGTAGAACCACCAGTGGATACTTTACCGGAAAGTTCCTCTGTTGCAGTGCTAGAGGCAGTGGCCTCGCTCTGCTCAGCAGTGCTTGCTGCCGTAGAAGAACTGGTGCTCTGACCACAACCGGCCAGAAGCATTGCGCCAATGGTCAAAAATGCCAATACTTTTGAAGTGCGTTTCATCATTCATTCTCCTTTTTCTCTTTGCCGTTCGGCACCTGCCGAACTTTTCTTTTTCTCTTGGGGCACATTTAGCATACCTTGATTTCAATTTTGCAACTACCATGATTGAGTCAGAATTTTGAAAAAAATAAGTAAAGAGATTTAGAAAAAGCAAAATTCTTGTAAACTTTACATGGATTTTACATAAATACGGTCGTGAATTTTACATGGGTTCTTTTACAATAATGTAGGTAATGTATGTGTAAAGAAAAAGATTTTTGGTAAGAGAGGAATTTGTTATGAGTCTTTTCAACGTTCTGTCCTTGATGGGCGGATTGGCGATGTTTCTCTTTGGAATGGACATCATGGGCAAAGCGCTGGAGAAGCAAGCGGGCAATCGTTTGCAGACGATCCTAAGTAAACTTACAGACAATCCTTTAAAAGGTTTTTTTCTGGGACTGATCGTTACTGCGGTCATTCAATCTTCCAGTGCCACAACTGTGATGGTCGTAGGTTTTGTAAACAGTGGGTTGATGCAGCTTCATCAGGCGGTTGGAATTATTATGGGTTCCAATGTAGGAACAACTGTAACCAGTTGGATTCTGAGCTTGTCCGGCCTTGAGGGGGATAGCTTTTGGATTCGGCTGATGAAACCTGCAAGTTTTGCTCCGTTTTTGGCTTTTGTGGGCATCGTTCTTTATATGTTTGTAAAGAGCGAAAAGAAGAAAGGTATCGGCACGATTCTTCTCGGATTTGCTATTTTAATGAGCGGTATGGAGACAATGTCGGGAGCGGTAAAGCCGTTGGCAGATGTGCCAGAGTTTACAGCCCTTTTTACGATGTTTAGAAATCCAATTTTAGGTGTGCTTGCTGGTGCGCTCCTTACGGCAATCATACAATCGTCCAGTGCTAGTGTGGGAATTTTGCAGGCGCTGGCGATTACAGGAAGCATCACTTTTGGAAGTGCTATTCCGATTATCATGGGGCAAAACATTGGTACTTGTGTAACAGCATTGATTTCGTCTATCGGGGCGAATAAAAATGCGAAGCGCGCCGCAATGGTTCACCTTTATTTTAATGTAATCGGTGTTGCGCTGTTCTTAGTCGGATTTTACGGATTGAATTCTTTGGTGCATTTTTCATTTGTCAATCAAACGGTGAATGCGGCGGGAATTGCAGTAGTTCATTCAGTTTTCAATATTGTGGCCACGATGGTCCTTTTGCCATTTAATCGCCAACTGGAGAAACTGGCGGTTCTTACGATTCCAGACGGAAAAAGCCCGGAGACCATTCAGCTTTTGGATGAGAGGTTGTTGGTTACTCCTTCTGTTGCAGTCGAGAGAGCACGTGCATTGACGGATAAAATGGCTGATACGGCTCGTACGGGATTGCTGCGGGCAATGTCCTTAACACATCATTGGGATAAAGGTCTATCGGACAGCATTAACGAGGGCGAAGAGACGATTGATCGCCTGGAAGATGTGTTAGGAACGTATTTGGTAAAGTTATCCAGCCGGAGCTTGACCATGGCAGATAGTCATGCAAGTTCTGTTTTGCTTCACACAATTGGCGATTTTGAAAGAATCGGGGATCATGCAATGAATCTCCGAAAAACAGCGATAGAAATTCATGAAAAGGGATTGCAGTTTTCCAAAAATGCATTAGAGGAATTGGATGTTTTGGAATCGGCAATTCAGGAAATTGTCAATCGGACCGTTTCCGCGTTTGTAGAAGAAAATTTAAGCGAAGCAGAAAAAATAGAACCTCTGGAACAAGTCGTGGATGAATTGGTGCGCGAGATGAAAGCGCGGCATATTACACGTTTACAAAATGGCGAATGTACGATTGAGCTTGGATTTATTCTCTCGGATTTGCTCAATAACTACGAACGCGTGGCGGATCATTGCAGCAATGTAGCGGTTGCTATGATTGAAGTAGCACATGACAGTTTTGACACGCATGAATATTTAGGTAAAATGAAAACTGAGGAAAGCAAAGAGTTTAAAAATCGGATTGAAAAATATCGAAAAAGATATACGTTCCCATCTATGGTTGAATCGGAGGAAATAAAATGATTTATATTGTGGAAGATGATGCAAGTATTCGTGGCTTAGAAGAATATGCACTGCAAAACAGCGGCTTTCATGTAAAGGGATTTGAAAATGGGGAAAGTTGTTTGGCGGAGTGCAACAAGCAGGTTCCGCAACTGATTGTGTTGGATGTAATGTTGCCAGGAGAAGATGGATTTTCTATTCTGAAACGATTGCGTGCAAGTGGTCCGGCAAAAAGTGTTCCGGTCATTATGGTAACAGCAAAAACAAGTGAAATTGATGTTGTAACAGGTTTGGATTGTGGCGCGGATGACTATATATCCAAACCGTTCGGTGTGATGGAGTTTATCAGCCGTGTTAAAGCGGTTTTGCGCAGAGCCGAAAAAAAGCAAGATGAACGGATGCAGTATGGTCCTATCAGTCTGGATGAGGGTACACACACCGTTCAGGTGAGCGGAAAAGATATTTCTCTTACATATAAAGAGTATTCTTTGCTTAAGTTGCTTTTGTGCCATGCGGAAAAAGTGTTGCCACGCGAAACAATTATGAAAGAAGTTTGGGATACGGAATTTTTTGGCGAGAGTCGCACATTAGATATGCATGTACGTACACTTCGTCAGAAGTTGGGAGATGCAGGAAGCATGGTCCACACCGTGCGAAAAGTTGGTTATTGCCTAAGCGAGAGAGATGAGGCTGGCGAATGAAAAAAAGCATTTCTGAAAAGATCACCTGTCGTTTGGTGATAGTGGGACTTGTGGCGATGGCATTGACGGCGGGTTTATGCATGGCAATGTTTCATAGCGTTTTTAAAAGACAGGTCATTTATGATTTAGAATTAACGGCACGT
>NZ_CAUWGY010000016.1:0-44988 GCF_963558415.1 uncultured Ruthenibacterium sp.
ACTCCATCAATTCCCGCAACTCACGGTGCCCATTTGGCGCCAGGCGATGGGAAAAATCTCCCGCCTGAAGCCGTATCATTCCATCGTGCAAACTATTTAAAGGGTCTAAAATACGCTTCAAAAACAAAATAGAAAAAGCCAGATACAGTGCCAAAACGACTCCAAACACAAACAGCAACAACGCTCCTGCTCCGTAGACTCCCGCCAAAAGCCGATGGTTATCCACCAATGTTAAAACACACAAACCGGTATTGGCCACAGGGGTCGTGATGCACCAATCCATGTCGCCATACGCGGCATCCGGGTCGGTTAAAAATTTCATCGCCGTATCACGATACGTTTGATCCCCTGCCAATACTTGTCCATTTAACACCAAAAACATTCTGGTAGCAGGATTCTGAACATCGTATTCATGCATCAATATCTCTGCATCTGTCTCAAAGTATAGACATGCAGTTTCCAAAGCACCGCCTTCATCGCCCATACTCATTGCAGCCGTTAACAATACATCTCCCTGACGGTTTGTGGCATGGATCAAAGTATCCGGCGCAGCCGCCCCCACTACCACCTGTTCCGGATTTTCCAAAGCCTTTTGATACCAATCCATTTGCTCTACTTCTTGTCTTGGAACCGCCAACGCTGTGTAAAGCTCATAAGCACTTCCATCCTTTAAATAAAGGTGAAGTGCAGCCAAACGCTTTCCTGTCAGACGATAATATCCAAACATCTCGTCCAAATCAGACTGAATTTCATATCGACGGCCGGCCGTTTCAGGAATCTGTCTTACCAAAGAAAGAGCATCTCCTTCGGGCGACAAAAGGAAATGGGCCAGTTGAAGCGATGCTTGCTGTACCTCCTGGCGCAGAGTATCCGAAACGGTATTCTGCTGCAATTCAATGGTTGCTTTTGCATCGGAAATTTGCATCCGATAAAAAAATCCAAGACCAACACAGGCCGCAACCAGCAAGGGAAGTACCGCTAGGAGAAAAAAAGCACGATAGTATGTACGCCTTAAACTGGTCCTTTTCTTCATGCTCTTATCCTCCGTTTTGCCAATTGATTTTTATTTTACCACACAAAATTTTATAAGAACAATTCTACTTCTCGTCTTGCCGAAAAATTCTGCGTTAACCTTGCTTGCAGCGCACTTGCATCATAACTCAGCGCACCAACAGGACATATGCTGACGCAATGCATACAATGGATGCACTTACTCTCATCCACTTGAAGTTGTTCGTCAATGGCTTGCGCCGGACAAGAACGAACACAACTTTTACAATAAGTGCAAAGTTTCTCATCTCTTGACTTGGGCACAGGTTTTGCATCCTTGTGCGGCGGAAGTTTCTCTCCGGGCAAAACAACCGGTGTATGATCCGCCACATCTAACTTTTTCCAGACAGACTGCGCCAAATTTTGCAGCACTTTCTTATCCGTCTCATCCGGACGGTCCTTGCCAAGAGAAAGAGCAAAAATATGTGGAGTAATACAGGCTGCCGCACCTATGCATATGAATCCCTGCTTGTGCAAACGAAACGAGAGTTGCGCCAAAGCATCGTCGTAGTGACGGTTTCCGTAGCAGGCGAGCAAAACACAGGGTGTTTCCTTCCCGTGCAGGTTACAAAACAGTTCCGGCACAGCAGGTATCTGTCCGGCATACACAGGGAAAGCAAGTACCAACACGTCCGTGGGGCCAAAATCCACCTGCTTTGCATGTGAAGGCGAACAAGTAACATCCAACCGGTCCGCATTCGGATCGAACAAATTCAAAAAACACTCTAACGCGTGCTTTGTACCGCCTGTGGGACTAAAAAAAACACCTGTAGTGTGAAAATTCATAACGTACTCCTCCTTTATTTTAAATTGTACCACGAACTGCTTTAAAAAGCGCGCTTTTTCCCACATGCTTCATAAAATTTGGTTGGCTGCTCATAACTTGCCTCTTTTTTGCATAAAGTGTACCAAATCATGTGTTTGGAGGAATGTGCATGAAAGGGAACCCCGAAGAACGCGCCATTGCGCTGGGTGAATATATTACAACGCATAACGCCACCGTGCGGGCAGCCGCCAAGGCGTTCGGCATCTCTAAAAGCACCGTACATAAAGACGTGACCCTGCGCTTGGCACGCCAGAACAAAGGATTGTATCAGGAAGTTCGCCGTATCTTACAAGTAAACAAGGAAGAACGTCATTTGCGCGGCGGTATGGCTACAAGACATAAATATCATCCGGAGTCCTGACTGCCCCCTTCATAACAATCAAAAAGCCAATTTGGGCTTTGCCCAAATTGGCTTTTTCTTAACATCCATCTAAACGCGCACGCCCTCACCGGACTTTGAAAACAATTCACACTCTGCAAGTCCTGCGCGGTGCAAAAGCACCGTTCCCCACAGAAAAGCACCTTGGGAAACAATATTCACGCACTGCGCCATCCAATGCATAGACGACGAATCATCAAACGTTGCGCTGAGGTATCCCATACCTAACATAAACACAAAAGATACTACGTACAGCGCCGCTGCCGCTTTGCGCCGCATTTTAACTGCAATAGCAAACAACGACCACTGAGAACCGGCGCAGCCAATAATCTGAAGAATTACAAAGGGCATTGTGCTCGTGTACACTGGCACCACGGCCGCACTGTAGAGTGCTTTTTTCTTTTGATTGTACCGAGTGAACATTCCAGCAAGAGATAAAAACACCAAAAGGAATCCGGGTCCCTGCATGGGGAAAAAGCTAACATCCAATGCCTGATAATCGCAAACTCCCAAAGCGTACAAAATCTTCCACAATGCTTTAAAAATACCGCTGATCAACACCATAATCGAGCCCGTAGCCAAAAGCGCATACGCGCCTTTGACCATTTTGTCATACAAATCGCGCTGCAAAAGTACAGCGGCAGCAAAAAACAGCAGCACAGGCACAAAATCCACCAATGCCATTGTCACGGTAATGCCGTTCATGATTCACATCCTCTTTTCCCCGGGAAAACCGGTCACACCACAATAAACTTCACATCCGTCAAATGGTACAGCGGAATGAACGGGATCAGAATGGGTGTTTTTTTCGTGTACGCTCTGTATTCCGGGTCGTCTCCATAATTCTTATTCTGACGCACTTCCAGGCGTTTGGCACCGCTAAACATTACATACACAATCAAAACGTACCCGAGCACGGCAATCAGCCATTGCACCCATCCATGCAGTGCACCGACGCCAGAAATCAGAACACCTGTCCAGAACAGAATCTCCCCCAAGTAGTTGGGACAGCGCACCCATTTGTACAAGCCCCGGTCGCAAAAGCGATGGGGATTTTCTTTTTTGGCTGCCGATTTCTGTTTATCTGCCAAACTTTCCAGCACCAGTGCCAGCGCCATGAGGACAGCGCCTGCAATGGACGCACCGCCACTTTCTCCGTTGGCCGCCCGATAAAATACAGGCGATACTTGCAAAACGTACATCACTGCGACGCACACCCAAATTACAACTTTCACAAAAATGGGGATGGGCTTTCCGCCGCCAGTCGCCTCGTTCAGGGTCTTGCGATAAGACGCGCTTTTAATTTCGCGCCACAACAAAAAACCACCCAATCGGATACCGTATACCAACAAAAGGAGGCACAGTATCATTTCCCACACACCCATGCTCGGGCCATACAGAATCCAAATTGCCACGCCTGCACCGCTGACCGCAAAGCCGTAGCCGACCGACAAAAAGTAAACAAATTTATAAAATCCGACGGCGCTGAGCACCGCGCATACCGCTAAAACAATCCAGATTGCAGACGGAAACGCCGCCTGTACCGCTTGCGCTGTATCCATGGAATACGCCTCCTTATTTTCGATAACAGCTTTCAATGTAGGCCTTGAAGCTGTGATCCCCCCACACATCTTTCCCTACAAGTTCATGGGTCAGAGTCCATTTGGAAAACCGGATAATGGCCTCTTTTCCGTTCTTTTTACACTTGTTCACAAAAGCCAGCACATCGAACAGGAATACCGGCGCCCGCTTGATGACCACCGGCTTTCCGGCCGCCGCAAAAAACATACGGGCAATCTCTTCGTAAGAATACGTTTCCTTTCCACCTACATTGTAAGTTTTATTATCCTCCAACATATGCCGAACAATAAAATCCGCAAAGTCCGGCGTATCGATGACATTCGCATGTACATTCTGCTTTCCCAACAGCGTTACCTGCCCTTTTTCAATCATGGGCATAAACACCTTGGCAATGTCGTAAAAATACCCAGTAGGCCGATGAATCACCCAAGAGAGTCCGCTCTCCTTCAGTTTTTGCTCAAACAATGCTTTGGCATGAAGCATGGGCACCTTGGGATCGCTGTCCGCTTGAATAACGGAAATATAAGTAAAATGTTTTACCCCGGCGCGTTTGGCTTCTTCCAACAAATTTAAATTGCCCTGATAATCAATGTCGTAATTGGTGGTAGTCGCGCTGGTTCGGGTCAGACCCACCGTGGTGATTACCACGTCTGCGCCCTGGCATAGCCCTTTTAATGTCTCCGGACGCGTCACATCAATCACGCGGGTTTCACAATGAATCCCCTCAATCTCCTTGACGGCCATATCAGCAGCTACCACTTCCTGCCCGTCCTGTACAAGTGCTTTGAGAATGTCCACGCCCAGATTTCCGAACGCTCCTGCAAGTACTACCTTCATTTTTTCTTCTCCTTTGCACGTTTGTCATTGATAATATCCATATGTTCTGCGGTGATGAGAGTGACATCGTGTTCTCTTGCCCAGGCCACACATCCTTTTAGTGCCGCCGGTAAAAAGATACGCGGTACCTTTACCAATTTGGCACATGCTTCATCGGTAAACTTGATTTTGTCATCTATGCGATCCGCGGCATATTTTACGGACTCCACTGTCGTCTGCCGCATGGGTAACAATTCTGGAATCGGACGGCGGAACCGAGTGTACCAGAAATTTTTCGAATCTCGGTATCCGTAGTCCACCGGAACCCGAGGAAAATCTCCCGCACGCACTCCGTTGACAATTGCGTTGTAATACTTTTCCTTCATAAGAATTTTTTCAACTTTTAAAATAAAATGGGCACCAAACTCTGAGGTGATTCCATTAAAATCATGGTAAGGGCCCGGGTAACCATTCAATTGACCTGGTTGATCATTTTGGGCATTGTCCAATGTATCTACCCAGGTACATTCAAACGCCTGAAAACACTCCGCAATTACCTGCGGATATGTTCCCGTCGGGTCCGCAGCCTTACGCAGACCGTCCTCCAAAGTAAAAATACAATCTTTCATCTTTTCTTCCGGAGTGTCACCGGGGAAACCCATCCGTACAGCCTCTTTAAAATATTTACGTTTATCCGGAATAAAATTTAAAGTACACTTTTTATGCTTTAAAAGGTTTTGGGCTGTATTGGATGAATTGCGACAGCACAAAAGCATGGCATAGTATTCCTTGCCAGCGATGTAATAGGGCTGGCAAAGAGAATAGGGGCCAAAGGTCGTCTTTCCATCGTCCGTCAGCGTGCCGACCATAATGGTTGGCATCGGAAAGAAAGCCGAAGTTTGATAAAAGTTATCGACAATACGTAAATCCTTAAAACTGCTCATGATTCCACTCTCCTTTTCCATTAAAGCAGACGTTCGGCCAGAACACGAAGTTGTTCCGGAGCGATATCGTACTGCATAGCGGCAGATAACACGGTCTCGGCCAGCAAAGGTGACAGCTTCGCATCCTCTTTTCCCAGCCTTTTTAAAAGAGTTTCTAACTGCTGGGCAATTTGTCCCCGCAACATCCCATGACGACTGCTCACAACCCCCGATGAACCGCCCGCACGGGAAAACTGTTCCCATACACTTTCGTACAAACTGGCAAAGCGGCGGATGGCATCGTAGACTTCCAAAATTCCTTGCGCCGCTGTCTGCGCTCTTTCACAACCAAGTTCCATCTCTTTTAAGGCCTTTGCCCAGTCCTCAAACATTACACTGGCAATCAAGGTATCTTTGTCTTTAAAATAATTGTAGATGGTACCCACTGCGATTCCGCAAGATTGCGCTACATCCCGCAGCGAAATTCCGGCATACCCCTGTGCAAACAACTTCTCTCGCGCCGTTTGCAAAATTCTCTCCCGTGGATGTTCGATGATTTTGGGCATGATTTCACTTCTTTCCAATTTTTATGAACGTGTTCATAAAAATAGTATAAAACCATGTTATAAATTTATCAATGTGTAAAATGGACAAAGCTTTCATAAAAAATCGGGCAAACCGACAAGCGGTATTTTATTCATCGTATGAGCGAGTATTCTTCTTGTAAAAAAAATAATTGTGCACTACAATATACTTATATTATATATATTTGGCCGATTCAAAACTTGAAAAGGTCCGTTCTTGTGCCAATTGTTTATTTTTCATAAGGAGGAGTTTTATGAACTGGAAAAACCTGTTCACACCGGTAAAAATCGGTTCCTGCGAAATCAAGAACCGCTTTGCCATGGCCCCTATGGGTCCTTTGGGATTGGGCGATGCCGAAGGCGGATTTAATCAGCGCGGTATTGACTATTATACGGAACGTGCCAAAGGCGGCACCGGGCTCATTATCACCGGTGTGACGTTTGTGGAAAACGAAGTGGAACAGCATGGTATGCCCAACTGCCCTTGCTCTACTTACAATCCGGTGCAGTTTGTACGCACCTCACGGGAGATGACCGAGCGCATTCACGCCTATGGGGCAAAGGTATTTTTGCAGATGTCCGGCGGCTTTGGTCGCGTGACCATTCCCACCAACCTGGGAGAATTTCCTCCGGTAGCTCCTTCCCCCATTCCCCATCGCTGGCTGGATAAGATTTGCCGGGAACTGACCAAAGACGAAATTCATTACATTGTCAAAAAATTTGGCGACGGTGCATACAACGCCAAACGTGCCGGATTCGACGGCGTGGAAATTCATGCTGTTCACGAGGGATATCTGATCGATCAATTTGCTATTTCTCTTTTCAACAACCGCACGGATGAATACGGCGGATGCCTGGAAAACCGGCTTCGTTTTGCCCGTGAGATTGTGGAAGAAATTAAAGCGCGCTGCGGAAAAGATTTTCCGGTAGCGCTGCGTTACAGCCCCAAGAGCATGATGAAAGACTGGCGCGTAGGTGCACTGCCCGGCGAAGATTTTGTAGAGGCAGGCCGCGACTTGGATGAGGGCATCGAAGCTGCAAAATTGCTGGTCCAGTACGGATACGATGCGCTGGATGTAGACGTAGGCACATACGATGCTTGGTGGTGGAACCATCCGCCCATGTATCAGGAAAAAGGATTGTACCGCAAATACGCCAAAATCATGAAGGAGACAGTGGATGTTCCTATCCTCATGGCCGGGCGCATGGACAATCCGGACATGGCTTCTGAGTGCATCGAAAATGGCACTTGTGACATCATCAGCTTGGGCCGTCCTTTGTTGGCCGATCCGGATTATGTCAACAAACTGCGCATTGGTCGTCCTCAATGTATCCGTCCCTGTCTGTCCTGCCACGAGGGCTGCATGGGCCGCATCCAAGAGTATTCTCTTTTGAACTGCGCAGTCAATCCGCAAGCGTGCCGGGAACGGGATATGGCCTATCGGCCAATTTGCCAAGCCAAAAAAGTGCTTGTGATTGGCGGTGGCGTGGCCGGTTGTGAGGCAGCTCGCGTGCTGGCGATTCGCGGCCATAAGCCACATCTATTTGAAGCCAGCGACTGTCTGGGCGGAAACCTGATTCCAGGCGGAGCACCTGATTTTAAAGAAGATGACCGCGCACTGGCCGCCTGGTATACTCAGGAGCTGGAGCGTCTGAGCGTTCCTGTCACGCTGAACCACACTGTAACAAAAGAGGAAGTTCTGGCAGGCGATTACGATGCAGTCATCGTTGCTACAGGAAGTGAGCCGAAGGTCTTTTCTTTGGGAGACGATGCCCATGTACATACTGCAGCGGATGTACTGATGGAAAAAACGACCATTGGCCAAGACATTGTCATTGTAGGTGCAGGCCTTGTTGGATGTGAAACCGCTCTTTGGCTCAAACAGCAGGGTAAAAATGTTACGTTGGTAGAAGCGTTGTCGAAGCCGCTTGCCGTAAATGGTCCTCTGTGCCACGCCAATAGCGAAATGCTCGAAGCACTTTTGCCCTATCGCAAAATCAATGTAGTGACCAATGCCAAGGTCCGTTCGTTCGCCGGCGGCGAAGTACTTGTGGAAACACCGGACGGTGAACAGAAGCTGCCTGCGGACGATGTCATTCTTTGCGTAGGTTACCGAGCAGAAAACACCTTGTATCATGAGCTGGAATTTGACGTAGCGGATCTGCATCTGGTAGGTGATGCAAGTCGGGTAGCAAATATTATGTATGCGATTTGGGATGCCTTCGAAGTCGCCAATCATCTTTAATAAAAATGCCGCAGCGCTGTAGACGCTGCGGCATTTTTTAAACACTCTTACCGGATTGGTTGATTCGATTCAGCAGAGAAATTGCGTTCCCATAAAAAATCTTTTCTTTCTCCGTAGCTGTTAAATCCGAATTTTCCACCATGTCCCGAGTTCGAAAAAAATCTCCCCATGGGTGATCTGTCCCAAAAAGCACGCGTTCCACCCCCAACTCACGCGCCATAACTCCAAACTCCTTTGCCTCCATCCTTCGGATTACAAGAGCCGTATCTACTAAAACTGGCATCTGTTTTAACAAATCCAATTCGGGACTATTCAAATCAATTCCGCCCATATGGGCACAGATGAATGGGGCTCCCTGAAACGCATCGATTACTCGTGCCACCGTATGCGGCCATACAAGGTGATCCGGGGACTTTGCAGAATCTCCGCAATGCACAATCGTTGCCATTCCGAGACTGCCAATTTTTCGATACAAGGGAATATTTTTTATGTCATCAAAATCGAAATTTTGGTGTCCTGTATGAAATTTGATTCCCCGAATTCCCTGTTGGTACAAACGTTCTACTTCCTGCAAAGCATTTTCCGCCGCCGGATGCACCGATCCGAAAGGGACAAATTCTTCGCAAACGCTCTGTTCGGCGAAACGGTTTACGTTTGCCATAGTATCCGGACGTGTAGCCATATTTAATAGAACACTTTTTTCCACATGGTGCTGCCGCATCCATTCTCGCTGTGTATCCAGTGTGCCGTCGACCTGATAATAATTCTCTTTTACCGAATCCACGGCCCGCTTTGCCAAAAAAGCCGGATAACAATGAACATGAAAATCGATCATTGCAAATCCTTGCATTTTACCATCTCCCTTGTCAGCACAAAATCAAACAAAGGCGTTCCCACGCCTATTCCGGCGGGGGAACACCTTTGAATCGTTTTGTGCGTCATTCGCTTAAAACTTCTGCGCTTTGTCGCATTTCTTCGACCATCGACTTGGCACGCTGCGCATTCTTAGCCATTTCCGGATTGGTAAGCCAAACGGTGCTGTTTCCCTTTTCCGTTTCAAAACTAACATATCCACGCATCAAAGCCGGGTTCTTAAAGCGAACATTCTTTACTTCTTGCGCATAAAAATCGGTGGGAGAACGCATCACAGACTGGTAGATTAAACCAAACCAACCCTTTCGGCCAATGTGAATCCGTCCATCGTATCCAATCTCAATTTGACCATTTTTCGCCCGAAAAGAAAGAGCACTGTTGTTCATAATCGTCCTCCTGCACCATTCAGATGAAAGTGTTTTAAGCGTTATCTTTTTCTCTGGTTTCATAATCCAGTAAAACCACCGTTGATTGGGCACTTTGACTTTTTTGTGCCGACACCGGTTCAAAGGATATGCCATCCTTTTTTTCTATATTGCCCTTCCACATCGCAAGAAATGTCTCTAGCGGTGCCAACTGTTTCAGTGTACACTGAGACGTTTTATAATGAATGGGCAATACGTAACGCGGTGACAATTGGTCAATCATTTTCAAGACCTGTTCCGGCTCAACGGTAAAACATCCGCCCACCGGAATGGCCAAAACATCGGCATCCGCAGCAAATTTTTGAAGTTCTTTTGACAACGGATGGCCAATATCTCCCATATGGACCAACGTCACGCCGTCTGCCTTTATTTGATAAATGCGATTTTCTCCCCGAAGTGCTCCCTGTTCATCATCATGAAAACTGTCCATCTCTGCAATTGAAAATGGTCCTGCCTGCATCTGAGCACTTACCTGTGGAATCAGCGTTGCATTCGGGAACAGATAAACCGCATTGTGATCTTCATGTTCATGACTGGTTGTAACATAATCTGCTTGTCTGTTTTTCAAAATATAGCCGTACTTTTCGGCCGGCGGATCCATCACCAGCATTTCTCCGCTATCGGCAATACAACGTAGACAAGCATGTCCCACATACTCTATCCGCACTTTCGCTCCCCTCCTTTTGCCTGTTTAAGGAAGCCCGGGGAAAATCCCCGGGCATTTCTATTCACGCATTATCAAACAACAACTGAGGAAACGATTCGATCAATTACCCCACCAAGGGCAGGAAAATCGGTGTGCACACAATAACCACAATGCAAGCCAGGGCATTCCACACGATATTGACTTTTGTATAGTCTTTGAAGCGATAGCCGCCCTGCATGGTCATGGTAATGACGGACGCACCAATCGGAGTGGAGTACGGCATATTCGCGCCCCAAACAACACCAACCACAAACGGCATCGCATTGAAGCCAAGTGTAGCGGCAACGGTCAGAGCAATGGGGGTAAGAATCAACGCAGTACCGATGTTGGTCATAACGTTGGTCATAATTGTGGCCAAAATCACGAACACTGCCAGATAAAGGATTGCCGGAGAGGTTGCACCCAGCAGATTGATGCAGGCATTCGCAACCATATCCGCAGCACCGGACGATTTGACACCAGCCGCAAAGCCCACGCCGCCGGCGATAACGCCCAATGTGTTCCAGTCAGTGGTCTCCCACATACGCTTAACGCTGATGGAGCCAAAGATGCATACCAGCATGGCACCAAGCAAACCGATGATAGCGATATCCTGCCAGTTGATCAATGTCAAGGCAATGCAGAACACCAACACAACAAGGGGAACCCACATACGGAAATCTTTCGGATTGCCCTCTTTGACTTCCTTCGGATTGTCTGTCTTAACAGCTTCGTCGGGATCCGGGAAATCAAAGGTTTTCAGTTGCATTTTGTAACCGACCAGGAAATACCACACCAACATGACGATTACAACGCCGATACCAGGTCCAAAAAGCGTCCACATGCCCATCTGGTCAACGCCATATTCAGGCAGAAGTGCATTGATAGATAGCTGTGTGGTGGAACCGATCAAGGTGCAGCCGCCGCCGGCGACACTCGCCATACCGATGCCCATGTACAAATTCTTCTTTTTAAATTTGCCGTTGGAGCTCGCTGCCATCGCGGCCGCGATGCTCATGAAGATAACCACGACGCTGGTGTTCGAAAGGAACATAGAAAATACAGAAGCCAGCGCCATCAAAACGATCAATGTTCCCTTCTCACCGAAGCGGAACACAGACATCAACTTTTTGCCCAGATAGGCCGCGCAACCAGTTTCCGCCAACGCGCTGCCAACCACCGCAATACCGAAGCAAAACAATGTAACCGTGTTGGAAAATCCGGCCTCAACATCTGCCGGTGTGATAATTCCCAAAATACACATCGCCAGGGATGCGGAAATAGCAGTCACCGCTGGTTTAAAGAACTCTGTTGCAAACAGAATCAGGGTGATGAGCAAAATTCCCAATGCAAGATAAGCCTGCATAAACCATAAGCCTCCTTATAAATGATTTCGACCTCATTGGCCAAGACAAGAGATATTCTGCCTTTCCCAGTGGTTGTTTGAAATATGCTCAAAGTGATACCGTGTATTTTTCAACAATATCCCAATTCACTTCTACGCCATTGCCGGGCTCATCCGGTAAAATCATCATGCCGTTTCGAATCTCAAGCGGCTTTGTCAGCATGCTCTCCCGATACATACCCTTTTTGTAGTATGCAATTTCACAGGGCAGGCAAACCTGCTTGCTGCTGGCAGCCATCTGAAGACCCGCCGCACACCCGAGGTCCGTTTCAGCTTGTGTGCTGATTTGTGCCGGCATATCGTTCATTTCTGCCAAATGCACCAGTTTTTTGGACAAAGTAAATCCAGTGCGTGGAATCTTAATGCCCAGTCGACGAATTGCGCCAACCTGCATTTGACGATAAGTATCCGGAACCGTAAACGTACTCTCATCGGAAAGAAGTGCAATCTCCGGGAAGTTACGTGTAAACTCTGTGCGGGCCACATCATCCCAAACAGGAACCGGCTCTTCAATCGCATCGATTACGCCGCTCAGCTCTTTACCTACGCGAATTAGCTCTTCCCTCGAGTACAACTGGTTGGGATCAATATTGATTTGAAAACCTTTTGGAGCCATACGGCGGATTTCCTTGGCCAGCTCAATGTCTTGTTCACAGTGACCGGCTTTCATCTTGATGGCCTTATAGCCTTCATCCATGATGCGCTTGGTCTCTTCCAGGATATGGTCTCTTTCAAACCAAGAACCACCGGATACCCAGCACAGAGGAACTTCCTTGCGGTATGGTCCACCCAGCAGCTCGGCCGTTGAAACGCCGAGGAGCTTGCCGTTCAGATCGTGCAAAGCAACGTCCACAGAACCTTTTGCTACAAAGTTGTACGGAGTCTCGCTCATTTTCTCCCACAAAAGTTCTGTATTCATCGAATCCATGCCGATCAACGCGGGGATGATGGATTTTCGAAGCACCGTGCAAATGGAAAGCTGCGTTTCGCCGTAGATACCTGTGCGAGGCACCGCTTCACTGATTCCGTACGTTCCGTCCTCCGCGATAATTTTGATCAGCGTATGTTCCGCCACACTGATGCGGCCATTGGCCCAGTGCGTCTCATAAGTTTGCGGGATCTGGAGAGGAATCAGTTGAATGTCTTTAATTCTCATGCAAAAAACATCTCCTCTTCATATTTGATAGGTTCGGGACATCCGTCACACCAATTTTGGCATCAGGTATCCTGCAGGAAGTTATCGATCAATTCGCAAACCACTTCCGGAGCTTCCACAATGATGAAGTGGCCATAGCCGGGAACTTTTTCAAATACAACTTTCTTGGCATTGGTCATGCCTTCCATTGCTGTGTGATAGTAATGTTCTGGCACGTTCCAGTCATCCTCACCGCGAATGAGCAGGCACGGGCAGGTAATCTGTCCCAATTCAGCCGTTACATCGTAGTTATTGTAGATAGACAGGTCGGCCTTTTTCGCGCGGCCACACTCTTGGCAAACACCCCACATAATGAAGTCGTGTGCCTCAGGCGGGCATTTTTTGCCGCACAGGCTTTCGGAGAAGTCCCAGTGAGAGTGCTGGCAGCTTACATAAGGATTATCCAGCAGATCTACCGTCGTGCCATATGCAGTACCCATGGCCTTGATCTTGGGAGAGCCCTGCATGGAAACCATCGCTTTCACCGGATAAGTCTCTGCAATGTGATAAACCATGTTGCCACCCACAGAGCAACCAATGATGATGGGATCTTCAATGTTCATTACCTGAATGAAATCCCAAACAAATTTTCCGTACTCTTTATAATCGCCGATTCCTACATTTCCCGGAAGAGGCCAAGTTTTTCCGTGTGCGGGCATATCAAAAGCTACCATATTGTATTTGTCCGCAAAAATCTCCATCATTCCATGATATTGACGGCTCTCACGTCCTGCTGTATGCAGACACACAATGGTTCCTTTGGGATTATGAGGACCATTGTTGGTTTCGTAATAAGTTTTAATGCCATTTACCATGACATATCCGCCTGTAATCGCCATGTTCTTTTCTCCTTTCCTATTCCGGATTTACCATCAATCGCAAATTGCTTTTGCAGCCAGACGCATTACCTGTGCAATAACAGCGTTGTTCTGCCGGTTCGCCAGAGCACTTCCCAGATTTTCAAAGCACAGAGGATTGTGCTTGATGGATGTGGCCAGTTGGAAATTGCGATGTTTGAAGAAATCTTCCCACTGCTCTGCGCTTCCACTGATGCCAACATAATATCCATTGGCAGGCTTGCCCATGTAAACGTCAATCATCTTGCCCTTATAAAAGAACATGTTGTAAGGAACTTTGTCGAAAATGAACGTCATATCGCCTGTGAAAAAGCGGCCGTCCCAATAGTTCAAAAAGTTTTCCGCCTCAGGGCCGTTGATCATTTCCTGCAGCTTTTTGAATTTCTCCAGTCTCTCCATATCGGTCATAGTAGGAACCTCCTGTTTTTAATATTTTCGGATGTGTTGATTCACATCATGCTTCCACTTTTTTCAAAAACTCCAGAATGGTATCACATACCAATTGAGGAGCCTCTTGCGGATTGTAATGTGCAATGCCTGGCAAAACGGTATATTGAACATGTTTCGCATTGGTCAAACGATTAAGCATCGGCTGGAAGGCCTCATCCCGAATCGTCCAGTCCTCACCGCCGCGTAAAACCAATACCGGACAAGTTACCTTATCCATATCCGCACGCACGTCAAAACCGTTGTATACTCCGCCGTAATCTGCTCTTTTGACCCGTCCGATTTCCGTCATGACACCCCATAGAATGAACTCGCGGTCCTCTGGAGCAGTGGCACTTCCGATCAGACTGTCGGTAAAGTCTATGTGCGAATGTTGCACACTGGCGTAAGGATGATCCAAGTTATCAGAAACCGATTTATCCACATGTGGCGAGTAATCGGTTCCCGCCATCGTTACAATGGCACGAACCGGAATCCTCTGAGCAAGATAAAACACTACGTTTCCGCCCAATGCGCATCCCACACACAGCGGATTTTCAATTTCGAGAACACGAAGTGCATCAATGATAAAGTCGCAATACTCGTGATACTCCGATAAGCATTTATTTCCCGGTAACGGCATGGATTTTCCATGCCCCGGCATATCAAAGCACACCACTTCCATCGTGTTCTCCAGGCACTCCATCATGGCATGATATTGTCTTGTCTCACGCCCTGCGGAACCAAAACAAACCATCACACCATTTTCCTTGGGACCATTGTTTGTCTCCACAAACGTTTTAATCCCGTTGACCTGAACATATCGTGAGGTAATCATGCAAAACCTCCTCTTTCCTATGGGGATCCGGCATCAAATGATGCCGGCCTCCGCCATTTCTTGAATCTTCTCTTCTGTATACCCCAGTACGCTGGAATAGATTTCCTTGTTGTGTTCTCCCAAGCGAGGCGCCGGGCACCGAATTTCGGGCATGGTCTCCGACATCTTTACCGCCGAATTGGTAAACCGCATCTTGCCTACTTCCGGATCGTCGATTTCCGGGAACATGTTGCGTGCTCCGCCAATCTGTTCATTGGCCACTACCTGATCCAGGCTCAGAATCGGCGCACAAGCAAATCCCTTGGGCAAAAGCGTATCAATAATTTCATTGGTGGTAAGGGTGGTGGTCCATGCCTCCACGATTTTGTCAAGCTCTGCACGATTTTGAACACGCAAAGCGTTGGTTGCAAATCGAGGATCCTCCACCAGTTCCGGATGGCCCATGGTGTTGCAGAGAATTGCCCAGAATTTTGGAGCGCTTCCGTTGATCACCATATAACCATCTTTCGTATGATATCCACCGCCTGGAGCTGAGGAAGTATAGCAGTTACCATTCTTGGTAGGTACCTTTCCCGTGGATAGATATACCTGCATCATGCTGGCCTCTGCCACTACACAGCCATCCGTCAGCGAAATATCGATTTTTTGGCCCTTGCCTGTGCGATCACGATAACGAAGAGCTGCCAACACACCAATGACCAGATTCAGGCCGCCCATTACATCGCCAAAGGATGCACCGCAGCGCACTGGATCCGAATCAGGCCAACCGGTAATGCTCATTACACCGCTCCACGCCTGCGACATCGTATCGTAACCAGCACGGTTTTTATAAGGACCGGTGGCTCCAAATCCGGAAATACTTCCATAAATCAAACGGGGATTGACCTCTTTCAGAACGTCGTATCCCAGGCCCAATTTTTCCATCGTGCCCGGACGGAAGTTCTCGATCAAAACATCCACGTTTTTCACAAGTTCCAGCAAAACGTCTTTGCCTTTTTTCAAATCCAGCGTAATTCCCTTTTTGCTGCGGTTGAAGTTTTTGTAATAGCAGCTCACTCCATTTTTCATAGGAGCAAAGTTGCGGCTATCATCGCCTTTGACCGGTTGTTCCAGTTTGATTACCTCGGCTCCCATATCGCCGAGCAGAGCACCGGCAGACGGAGTTGCAAGCACGCGCCCCATGTCAAGAACGCGAATTCCCTCCAATGCTGATTCCATATTGTTTCTCCTTTATCCCAACTCATTGCCCAAAATCATACATGCCGCGATTTGAGGTGGTCCACCAAAGGTCTGAGAAAGGCCTCTGTGAACGTTTTTCAGTTGACGTTCGGGATTATCGACTTTTCCCTGCAACTGTTTATAAATCTCGTATGTCATGCGGATACCGCTGGCACCTACCGGATGTCCAAAGCATTTCAGGCCGCCGTCCACGTTGATGGGCAGACCGCCGGTACGCTCAAAGAATCCGCTCTCAATGTCCTCTTTTGCACCGCCGCGAGGACTAAATCCAAAGTCCTCATAAATACACATCTCCGTAATGGAGAAGCAATCGTGTACTTCCGCAAGGTCGATCTCCTCACGAGGATTTTTGATTCCCGCCATGTCATAGGCCATCTGTGCACATTTACGCAAGGCCTCAAAACTCGTCCAATCAAAATCACGAGGCCGATAGTGAGGTGTAATCATATCTGTAGCACATCCAAATCCCTTGATGTAAATAGGATCCGGGCGGAATTTCTTGGCCAGAGATGCTCGCGTGATAATGGCAGCGGCACCACCATCAGAAGTTCCGCAGCAGTCATACAGGCCCAGAGGAGAAGCAATCAAAGGCGCTTTCATGACCTGCTCCAATGTCAGCACATTGTGGAAATGAGCACGGGGCGTCAAGGAACCGTTGTAATGATTCTTCACATCAATTTTGGCCAGCAGCCGCTTTCCTTCGTCATAAGTCAATCCATATTTTTTGAAGTAGGCTTCTGCGATCAATGCAAAGGAACCGGGCGCATCACGCCGGGTCTCACGCACTGGGTTCAGACCGCGTCCGACGCCCAAACCGCCGGCGCCTTTATCCTTCAATTTTTCCGCACCGATTGCCATGGCAATGTCGCACATGCCGCTTTCCACAGCAAGGCAGGCATTGATCAATGCGATGTGGCCGGCTGTACACCAGTTTTCATTGCGGGTCACGGGAATGCCATGAAGTTTCAGCGCATCCGTCACCGGTGTACCGGAACAGTTATTGGGTGCGTTGGTGTTGGCAAAGTAGCACACCTGCACATCTTTCGGCTCGATGCCGGCATCTTCGAATGCTTCAAAGGCCGCATCAATAATCAGGTCATCCAATCCGGTGTCCCAACGTTCACCAAATTTTGTACAGCCCATGCCGATGATTGCCAAATCGTCTTTGAATCCGTTTGCAAAATAAGCCATATTATACCCCTTCCCTTCTCAGCGGACGCAATTTCCAGAAGTAGTTGGGGAAGTTCCCCAACTCATGCATGCGCCGGAACGTAAATTCAACATCCATACCAACCTTCACGTTTTCGCGTTCGAAATCGGTCATGATTGTGTAAATACGCGCGCCGTTCGGATCTTCGGCAACTGCCTGGATCAGAAGGGGATCGTCGCTACGTCCTGCATATTGGTCCACAGAGAATGTATAAAGTTTGCAGATGTGCTCTGCCGCTGCAAATTCCTCATATTCATCCTTTGCGCCGCAATTGTCGCAGACACGGTTAATGGGGAACAATGCAGCTCCGCACTTCTTACACACGCTTCCGTGGAGCCGTAGATTGATGCGCTGTTCGCGCCAAGTCTGTGCTGTTGAAGCGGGAAGCTTAAATGCGCCGCCCGGTTCAGCCGAGGCAATCCCTCTCCAAGACAAAAATCTTGCATAGGAATCCAGCTCTTTTCGATTGGCCAGATACGTCTCAATTTGGTGTACACCGCCCAAACGAGAAATTTCCTCTGTAACTGTGAAAACAGCCGCGGTAGCGCCGTTTCCGTAATCTACCAACAGGATTTTATCTCCTGCCTGAGCATACTCCAGCGCATGTACGAGCCCCAAAAGTGCCTGTGCAGCACCAGTATCTCCCACGTTCAACAGCAGCGTATCCACCATCTGTTCAGGGGTAAATCCGTGTTTTGCAGTGGCTTTTCCCAATAGTTTTGCGTTCTGTGCCACCAATACAACTTTCTGGAAGTCCTGTGCAGAAAGTCCTGTCTCACGGAAAGTCTTTTTCAGCACCAAACCAACTTCACGCAAATAGCCTTCCTGATCGCAGAAACGGCCTTCTGCGTGACGCGTATATTTTTCTTGTTCATTGCGCCAATAATCGTTGATTTCCTCATTCACAGAAGTGATGTAATCAATCTGCGCAATCACACCGTCTCCGCTTCCGACTACCACCGCGGCAGCGCCGTCGCCAAATCCGCTCTCCTGAGCCGATTTCGGGAATCCATTGCGCGTATCCGCAGCCGTTACCAAAACATTGCGGCCCTCTGTGCTGCCGGCAGCGTCCAAAGCCGCCCTCAACGCGTTGGTGCCGGCGCGGGTGCTGGTACCGAAATCAGCCGTAAAGACCGTGTCATCGTCCAAATCGCAAGCTACAGAAATCAGTGCGCTATGTAACTTCTCTGCATAAACGCCCGTGGTAGACGCAAAGTAAAGCGCATCAATATCCTGACGTTTCATAAACCGGAAACAGCCCATTGCTGCTTCAACCGCCATGGTCACGCTGTCCTCATCCACATCTGCAATGCTCTTCTCGCCTTTTCCGGGCTTTGAGCCCCACGCCTTGCTCAAACTGGCCCTTGACAAATAGTGATAGGGCAGATAGGCGCCGATCGACTTGATCCCACACTTCAAAACAAACCACTCCTTTAATGTGATTAATGAAAAACCGAATTTTATCGGATATGTTTATTTGTACAATTAGGCATCGCTTTTTCGACGTTTTTTTGTTGTTTTAAACATATCACAAACGCCATTTGCATTTCTTCCCACTCTGAATCAAAAATCAGAGTCGATTTTCCAATGTTTACAGGATAATTTGATTTTCCAAAAAAATTTTAGAAACCAAAGATGAAACGCGCCGAGCAAATCGCTACAATCACCACGTAGGCCACAATATTGAACGGTCCTCCGATTTTTTGGTAATCACGGAAGCTGTATCCTTCCGCCAAAGTCATTGCGTAAGAAGCAACGCCAAGCGGAGTAGCGTAACCGCACATTACACAGCAGGTAATTGTATAAATCAACAAAGTCGGATCGATGCCCATTTGCTGTGCCAAAGGAATAAAGATGGGAACCAGCAACGAAATGGTCGCTGTATGAGACAACAGGTTGGACATAATAACGCACATAAGACCGACAACCGCGACCACCAGCACGATATTCGCATCCTGACCCATGGCCTTGACCAAAACATTGGCAATGTATTCTGCTGCACCACTTGCATTCAGACCGCTGGCCACTCCCAGTGTTGCGCCAACAATGATCAATGCATTCCAACCCATTTTGCTGTAGGCTGTCTTTGCGGAAATACAACCTGTCACGATACACAGCAGGCCCGCCAAAGAAGCCACGACGCCCACTGTCCAAATTCCGGACAAGAAGGCAATGACCATTGCAATCAGAATTGCAAAGCAAACATACATTTTCGGATTGGCCTTGGTTTCCGTCTCCTCTTCTTGCTTCATATCCGCCATATAATCAGGAACCGCTGGCATATAAGCCGTTGCCTTACACAAAGGTTTATAGGCAATGACAGAGAACCAAAGAGCCAACAAAATCAACAGCGGGAACCCTGCATATCCCAATTCAAAAAAGGAAAAGGAACGAACTCCGGATTCCACCAAAAGACCTTGCGCCACCAATTGCGGTGTAGAACCGACCAATGTACAAGCGCCACCGACCATGGTGGAAATACCAACCGGCATCACAATGTGAGAGGCTCTGATTTTTCCATTGGACGAGGCTGCCACAGAACGAATCAACGGCAAAAACATTGCCATGACCGACGAGTTACTGGTGAAGGCTGACAACAGTCCACCCGCCAGGATCAGCACAAAAATCATGCGCCGCTCATCGTATCCCACCGCTTTGATAATTTTTTTACCGATGAACTGCGCCGCACCCGTTTGAAACATCGCCTCGCCCACAATCATGGTTCCAGCAATCATAAAAACAATGTCGTTGCTGAATCCTGAAAATACCGTAGACGAATCGATGATACCCGTTACAAAAAATGCTAAACATCCGAGCATTGCCGTAACAGAAAGCGGAAAAACCTCCGAAACAAACCCCACAATCATCAAAAGGATGATTGCAAAGGAAATTACAATTTGTGGCGTCATAGCAAACCCTCCCATGCATTTCTGTTCTCCTGCATTTCCTCCTTCAAACCGCAGGGCACCTTTCAAATTGCATCTGTATTCTAACATTCTCCTTTTATAGGAAACATCCGATTTCACATTCAAAAAAAGGGCCAAATATTACTGCTTTTCTACAAAATTTTTCTTCTGCACTCATTTCTACATATAAAAAAACAGGCAGGAATTTTTGGATCCTGCCCGTTCTTTACAGAAAATCTAATTTCATTGTTCCTGCGAAACTTTGTACAAAAGGTAAGCCATATATAGCGACATTCTTCCTTTGATATCAAAATAATTATAGCCGGTCAACGCCTGAATCTTCTGAAGTCGATAGCGAAGAGTACTGATATGAATATAGAGTTTTGCAGAAACATTCTCCAGGGTACTGTGAAAAAAGCAACATTCCAGTGTTGGCCACAATTCACTTTTATACTTGCGGTCATACTCTAAAATCGGATTGATAATGCGCTTAAAAAAGGTGTCTCCCGCATTGGTGTGCAGGCCGTACGAAATAAGCCCCATTTCAAAGTAATCATCGTACAAATACACACGGCTTTCGGGATGCACCATGCGTCCATACTGCAACGCATGCTTCGCCTGCTGATAACACTCCGGCATCTCACGAAAATCAGTGACCGGGATGCTACATCCAATATCCAATCGCTGGTGCGTTGCCTTTTCAATGGCCGTACTGCAGTACTCCATGATTTTACTCATAGTCGCGGCCTTTTTTTCGTTTTTATAGGACAAAAGCGCAATATAACGACTTCCTCGAACAAAAACGATGGTAGATTCAAACCTTTGTTGGAACAGGTTTTGAATTACATCCAAAGTACGAGATGAATTCCGGTCGGAAAAATCGTTATCCCGCTCCTTAATCACCACCAGCACATGATGTTCCTGCGGCTCAAAATTCAGAAGTGCCAAACGATCAATGATTGCATTCTCATCTTTATGCTCTGAAAACAGAACATCGTCCAAGATAGATGCAACCATTTCACGTTCTGTTTGCACTTTGAGATTGTGCTCCAAAAATTTGACACTGAGTGCATTTACAATTGCCTCTGCAAGGGGTAAAACCAGCTCTGTACGGTTATCCTCCACAACGATACACAACACTCCTAAAAATTCCTGCTGTGCACGGCAAGGAAAGATGATGATATTTCCGCACTGCATATAATTCTGTCTAGCCGCTTCTTCTTGCTGCGCAAAAAAGCGGTCCATGGCAGCGCGCACTGCGTTTACATCCAAATCTACTGTAAGCGAGCTGGCCTCTGCAATTCTCGTTCCCATAGCATCCATGCAGCACCCATAACACTCTACTTTATCACAAAGCAGCTTAATCAATTGTTTCCAAGAGCAATGATGCAAAATCGCATCAAACAACTCTCGGTTCATGATATTGATTTGATCAATAATGACCCGCTGTGTATCAGAGATCAAAGCCAGCGAACTGCTCAATATCTCACGAAAAAGCACGTTCTGACTAAAGGTAATCAGAGGGACGTTGTACTCCTGCACAATTTCAATGGTCGATGGATCGATCTCATTGATAAAGCGTCCCAATTTGATGCCGATTGCCGCTACATTCGCCTCACACAGTCCGCGAATGATTCGATTGATCTCTTCTAGACTGTCATGATGCGCCGACAAAGTCGTCAGTATGAACACATGAGCCGCCAAGCTATCGAAATGAAAATCCGGCGCTTCCATTACCGTGAAATATTGCACCTCATTTTTCAATCCTTCTGGCGCTACAACTCGCGCATTTTCACGATAGATATTCAATTTCAACAAATCAGCGACCGTTGTGCCCACGAAATGCTCCTTTCTCGTTTTGTGTCAAAACACGTTAAATTTCTCCGTTCTCTTTCATGGAAGCAATCTCTTCCGACGTATAGCCCAACTCCTCAAGGATCTCAAAATTGTGTTGCCCCAGCGTCGGTGCACAACTGCGCACATACGGATTGGTTTTCGTCATTTTAATGCCTTGATTGGTAATTGTTACTTTTCCCAATTGTGGATGTTCCACATCCACATACATTGCCCGCTCATCTCTAAAATGCGGATTGTTTGCGACTTGTGCAACATTTAAAATAGGCGCTGCTGGCAGACCCACTTCCAAAAGCTTTTCCAAAATCTCATCGCTGGAATACTGCATCGTCTCTTTCTCAATCAAATCGTCCAGTTCCAGACGATTTTTCACACGCGCATCTACCGTGATAAACTTCTCATCTTCGATCCACTCTTCGTGCCCCAGCACACGAGCCAGTTTGGGCCACTCTCGTGCCTGACCGGCTGAAATGCTGATAACGCCATCTTTTGTATGGTACGTATTGCCCGGAGCCGTTGCCTCGAAGGTATTTCCGCGGGCATCGGGAATTTTTCCGGTTGTAAAATAAATCTGATTCATGCTGGACAGCGCAACAATGCAGGAATCTACGAGTGCCACATCAATGTACTGACCTTGGCCAGTTTGATCCCGATACCGAAGTGCGGCCAAAATTGCGCAGCAAGCATTTTGCCCAGCCAAAACATCTGCAATGGAAGCACCACAACGAACATGTTCTCCGCCGGTAGAACCTGTGACACTCATCATACCGCTGATTGCCTGGGCAATCGGATCAAAACACGCCCGATTTGCATATTCACCTCTTTGCCCAAATCCAGAAATTGCCGCATAGATAATGCGAGGATTGAGCTTCTCTACCTCTTCATAAGGGAACCCCAGCCGCTCCATTACGCCCGGACGAAAGTTTTCAACCAAAACGTCTGCCTGCTGAATGAGCTTGCGTAAAACTTCTTTTCCTTTTTCAGTTTTAAGATTGAGCGTAATCCCTCGCTTACTACGATTAAAAGTGATGAAATACGTACTTACTCCATCCTGCTTGGGCAAACTGTTCCGCGCAATATCTCCCTTACCCGGAACCTCTACTTTGATTACATCTGCTCCCATATCCGCCAACATTGCGGTACAGTAAGGGGCAGCCACCATTTGACCCATGTCGATTACTTTTAGCCCTTTCAAAGCAGAGCCTTTTTTCAATTCGCTGTACATGAATTCTCACTCACATTTCTGGTATTAATATTAACACATTTTTTTCGATAACTCATTAAAATGTAGTATTTTTATTCACTTTTTTCAGGAAGATGTATTTTATTTGACAAATACCCGGACGCACAGTACAAAGCACCCACAGGATTATGTGCGAGCACGCGATCTTTGACCACCACCGTGGTTGTAAGCGTATGACTGTATTTGTAAAATAGCGAATCATGACCTACACACAATCCCAACACAATGTTGAACTGAGTCTGCTGCTTTTCCAAAAGCATCGCTTGCGCAATGGGGTTGCACATAGCCTCAAAACGCTCTGGATGAAGCGTATGCTCTTCGGGAATTCCAACCTTCTGTTTGGGAATCCCTCCTGTTTTGCACATTACCGAGACCACTTCAAAGCCGTTTTTACGTAAAATGGTATCCAGCGTTTTTGCTTCGCTGTGAAGTCCACCGCAGAACGCCAAGCCCAACTTGGTGTAGTTCATACGTCGACATAACTCCATGGTTTCGCGAACTCTTGGCCATACACCATAGCCAAGTGCTTCCAGCTCAGAACTTGTGACATAAAACGAATGATTTTCTGGTTTTTCGTACTCTACATAAGCTCGCTGCATCAATTCTTGTTCATGCATCGGACAAGTTTTTGGCCAATGTTCTTTTTCACCTTTCTTGCATGCACGAACACCACACTGCGCGCACATGTACATATGTCTTCATTCCTTTCTTCGCGTCACATCGAATGTTATAGTTCTATCAATATCGTATCATTTTTCTTTTCCCTTGACATTCTGTAAAACTTGCAAGCAAAAAAGAGATTTTCCTATTTTCCTACAATTATTTTGTAGTTTGGATTGTATTTTGCCTCATTTTTTGAATCAAATGTGCACTTGCAAACGCCATGAAAAGCGCTGCAAAAGCCGCCGGCAGTGTGGCGATGAAAAATGGAAGATAACTTCCGCTTACTGTGCGCACCACACCGATTGCAGAAGTGGCCCCGATATTTACAGGCAGACACGTAAGCGCGCTGACACCGTTGTTTTGACGATAATACTTTTTTCCAAATACTGACACAATGTAATTTGCTCCCAATGTTGCACCTCCGCCATAGCACAGCGCAATCATTAAAAGCGCAAACACCGTGATCCACAACTCCTTTTGCTCAAACCCAAATACAAGCAAAGCAGTCGAAATCACCGCTAGGAAAGCAATCACCTGCATTGTTCGAAGTCTTCCAATCCGATCACAGCTAACACCCCACAACAATCTTGCTACACCGTTACATACCACAAACAACGATACGGCCGCTAGCTGCAGCAAATCTCCGCCATTCATATCCACTACAATTTCTGCCAGTTGACCCGAACAGGCTTGTCCCAGTCCAATGATGATCAGTTTCCATAATGCAAAGGACCAAAAACATGGTTGAGACAGCATTTGCCGACTGTTCATCTCCAACCCAGCCGACTGACTTGATGTGGAAAGATTTGAATTTTCCACACCATCCGCTGGTAACAGATAGCGGCGAAAAAACAGACCTGTTACAAGGAAAAGCAATGCAATCACTCGGAAAGATAAGCGCCATCCAAGTGTTTGTGCCAACCAGGCCATAACCGGCGTAGTTGTTACGCCAGATAATCCCATTCCGAGCAAGAGTAATCCACTGGCAAGACCAGAGCGATCCGAGAACCAATGCACAATGTTGCTAAGCCACTCGTTGTATACAAGTCCAATTCCAAAACCTACCAGGGGACCATAGGTGAGATACAAAAGGGCCGGATTTTCCACCGGAACCCACGAAGTCAGTGCATATCCTGCCACCGTTAAAAATGTTCCTATCAAAGAACAACTTCGAGGCGACAACTTTTTTCCAAGGATACCGTCCATAAGAATCCCGACAGTGAATACAGCCATACAAATTGTATAGGCGAGTGTCACGCGTGAATGGTCTAACGCCAATTCCTCACGAATTTCCGTCGCAAATTTGGACCAAGAATACATGAGTCCCAAGCACATGAAATTTAATACGCCCGCTACAAGAATCACGTTGCGATTTTTTACTGTATACTGTTTCAATGCGCGCCACCAACCCTTTTTGGACCTTATTTTATAATTTTCCAAACTAAAGTATAGCAAATTACCCTCTTGGAACCATTCATCGGCCACAGCAAATATCGTTCGTTTTTTCCTGCAAACACACAAATTTTTTCTTTTTTGCAGTTCTTTTCTAAATAAAAAAAGCAGGCATTTCCAACTTGTGGAAATGCCTGCTTTTTATTTTCAGTCGAGCAGCGCCATACATTTTTCCGGCTCTGGTGCAAATAATGAAACAACCTTCACTCGATCATCCAAATTTTCTTCCTTTAACATTTTACAAAGTTCATCCATGAACACGCCTTTTCTTTTGGCCAGCGTCACGCTTTGCAATGTTTTATCCAGATCTTTTCTTGAACCGAAACTGCCATACCAATTTCCATGGGAAGTATAATCCACACCACAACTTGGGCTTCCATCGATTCCCACAATTCCCAGTATTTGAAAGCGATCCGGATGTGCCAAATATTCATGCATCTGCTGCAAATAGGGAGCCAGTAAATTTCGACAATGTGCACGGAAAAACGGATTGTCAAACTGGTCACTCACATGGCCCCATCGATTGGCACCATACAGTGTAAACTCTGGACAGGGAAACTGAATAATTTGTACTCCCTGCTCCAAGGCTTTTTTAAGGAAACGACGACGCAGGGCCTCTTCCGCCGCAATTTCGTCCTCGTTGTACAATACCACTTTTGCTGCGGTATTCAACAAGCAATGAGATGTGAAAATAATCTTTTGCATTGTACACTCCTTTCTAATTTTACGGTCGATCTTTTAAACGAAAAGACAGCAGTGCACACACAGCATAAACAGTCAGTGCCAAAAGGAAAAGCGCCGTATAAGAAAACCAACTTGCCAGAGCTGCGCCGCAAAAAGAAGTAATAACATACATCGGCGCACACAAAAGTCCTACAGTCGCCATGTAAACAGGTGTCCGGACGTTTTTGGAATAAGACACACAGGCAATGCTGCTGGACATCATAATACCATTCACTGCCACAGAAAGCAGTCCATACATGATATAGGAAATTCGATAATCCGATGCAAAAGCTGCTAAAAAGGCCGCAGCCGCACCACAGATGCAAGAACATCGAAGAACCATAATAGCCCCAAAACGGTCGGCCAAACGTCCCAATACAAGTGAGCCCACCATTTTTGAAATCAAGTAAATCGTGGACATGATCCCCACAAATCCTGCAGGCGTATTCTCCAGAGAACTCGCGGTAATGATATAGTAAGGGATCGCAAACTCGGCGGCACCCACCAAAATCTTTATAATTGTATAATTCCGAAACCCCTTGTTTTCTTTCAAAATTTGTGCACCGATTGGAAAGATATCCCGTAACCGGATTTTCTCGCAAACACGGTCATCTGTGACTTCTTTGACTCCAACACTTACCACAACGGTGGCAATTAACGCGGCAATCAATCCGAGCAAAAACACATACCGCAGACTGTACGGGAACGAGTATTTAGCCATGCACTGGGTGAGAACCAAAGATGCTATCACACCACTGCACGAACCTATCATATTGTATGCGCCATAAAAAGTTCCAACATTCCGATGGATGGAGGTACCAACCATCTGTGCAAACAGGGGATTTGACATTCCGGAACTTGTGGCATAAAGCGCAAGTGAAATAAAAAAGGTAACCAGCGCCAGTTGCACGTTTCCGCTCACTAAGTAGGTGGACAGATAAATCAGGAAAAAGCCTACTCTTTGCAAAAAGCATATGGCAACGCTGATCCACTTTGGACTTTTTGCATTCACGCCAATGACACACGAAAACACCGTTGCACTGTAAGAAATACCATAATACAATGCAGAAATCAATGCGATGTAAACCGATTTATCCGACAAAGACGCCACATAAACCGGCAAAACATTCTCCGGTGAGAATAATGTGAGCGAAAATGCAAAGAAAAATGATTCTCCCATCAACGTGAGAAAATTGCGCTTGTAAAAGGATTCCTTTTTTAGGTAAATGCGCTGAGCATCCTGCAGCGGTGGCGTATTGGACATTTTTGTTTACTCCTCTTTAAATTAAAAAGGGGCATGCAGGGCGGTCGCCCACACATGCCCCCGCGTCATCTGTGACTCAAATGATATTGGTCAGGAATGCAGGAATAATTTGCATTGCCGACAGCACTTTGTAAACAATGGCAAACACACCCATAAAGATGCCCAACCATTTACAGACGGGATCCCATTTATAGGGTACAAGTTCCCGGTAAATGGACTTTTTACAATTGGAATTAAATCCTTTTGTGTCCATTGCAACTGCCTGATCCTGTACCTTAATGATTGAGTTTGCTACCACCGGAACAATAATCGGGACAAACGCCTTGAATCTCTGAATCAGATTTCCCTCCGTATTCAAACCACGGGCACGCTGCGCATCACGAATTTGTTCCATATCCTTACGCAAAAGAGTGATTACTTGGAACGAATCTACAAAAGTAAACACAAAATTGTAAGGAATTCCGGCTTTGCACATGGTAACGCCCAAATCCGTCATATCGATGCTCAAAAAGATCAAGAACAACGAGCACATGAGCGGAATAGCGCGCATGAAATAACGAGAGGCATAGGCAAATCCCTTTGCATAATAGTTAATGCCAAAAATATCAAAGAGTACCGGATCCGTTGCAGGATCAATCACCGGAGCCATTGCCCCATGGATACCATACATGGAAACACCCATAATGAACATCGTTACAAGAATCAACTTGAACAGTCCAGTATGTTTTTCCCGAATGATCATGATTACGCTGATAATGATGATGGCAATCGAAAAATACAGATTTTTCAAAAGAATATTCGCCAAAATCAATCCCAGCGAAAACCACAGTTTCGGCGCCGGTGTGAGCTTTGTCAAAAAAGTAGGGAAGTTACGTTCTTGCAGCATGTCAGTTTCCTTCCATCAAAAATCTCTTGCCCCGGCACAGGAGCGAATCACTTTGCGTTTGAAGTCTGCGCTGTGCTCTTACTTCCGGACAGAGAACGCATATTCTCGGGCAATTTGCGCAGAATGATCCAGGCGATGAAGCAGGCGATGCCTTTGTCAATGAGGTTGACAGGAATACGTGCTAAGAATGCGGCGCCCATCAAATCGTTGCCCAAGGCCTGCAAACCAGCAATCATCAGGTTGGTACCGGTGTTTCCATCGACGCCGCCATAAACGACCATCGCAATAGGCGAACCGACGATAGCATTCCACAATGCGACCAAAACGGTGGCGATGACCACATGAGGAATTGTATTGTATTTCCTATAACGAGCCATAAAACCAACAATTAAGCCAGAGCCAATGTTACAAATAGCAAACAAGGATGCCAGAATGTTTCCGTTGATCAAAGAGCTGATTACATTGAACAGAGCACCAGAGAGAGCGCCCACCCACGGGCCCATGATTGCCGCTACAATCACAGTTCCGATGGAGTCCAGATAAATCGGTAATCCAAGACTTGTTGCAATCTGTCCGCCTACGTAGTTGATGGCCACGCCCAGAGGGATCATAATTGCGATATAAGTACCGCGCAGTCTACCTTTCGACGAATCCACTGAATTCATATTAGCCATTGTTATTCCTCCTTTTATTATTACATCCTCACACCGGATGCAAAATCCAACAAAATCAACGTTTGTATTTGCGTACAAAATCCTCTACGGAAAGCGCCGCACTGGACGCATTCTTTCCGCTGATGGCCAAATCGAGCTGCATAATCTGCGGCGGCTCGACTTGCGCTCGTTTGAGTTGCTCCGCATCCAAAAAGACTTTATCCGGTGGAGCATCGTCCAGAATTTGTCCTTGCGCCATCATAATCACACGGCTGGAATTCTCTGCTACATAATCCATATCGTGCGAAATAATGACAACTGTATGTCCGTTGTCGTGCATCATTCGGATGATTTTTGTGAGCATTCTTCTTCCCACTTCATCCAAACCACCAGTAGGTTCATCCAAAACCAAAACTTCCGGACTGAACATCAATACCGATGCAATGGTAATAATTTTCTTGGTGGTGTAGTCCATGGTCATGGGGTGTTTATCCAACAAATGCTCCAAATTCATCAGCGAACAAACACGCTCCAGACTCTTTTGCGTCTGCTCTTCGGTAAAGCCAAAGTTTCTGGGAGCAACCATCAATTCCTCTCGTACCGTAGTGCAGAAAATCTGATGATTGGGGTTTTGGAACACATAGCCGCACCGGTGGGACATCTGCGCCACCGACTGGCCGGTAGTATCCTCTCCCATCAAATACACTTTGCCGGATGTAGGACGAAGCAGGCCATTAAAATGTCGTACCAAAGTCGTTTTTCCGCTTCCATTTTGCCCTACAATGGACACCACATCGCCCACATAAATTTCCAAATCCACGCCCTTCAGGGCCATAACATTGCCACGGGGATAGGTGTGAACCAATTTTTCCGTGCGAATTGCCACTTGAGCCATTTTTATGCACCTCCCCGCGCCAACGGTTGGAATACCGGTATGGCCTCTTCCAATGTAATCGGCACTTTTTCTCCGATGACAAGTTGCTTTTTCAACTCGATGGCCGCATCTGTCACCTGAGGTACCCGCACGAAATGTTCATTCAACAATTGTTTGTTTCCAAACACCACATGGGGATCGTCGTAGGCCACCAACTCTCCTTCGTGCAAAACCAAGACTTTATCTACCGTATCCGCAATCTTTTCAATGTTGTGATCCACCATGATTACCGTTTTTCCCAAATCGTGCAATTGACCCACCAAACGGAAAATTTCATTCCTGCCAATGGGGTCCAACTGAGAAGTAGATTCATCCAAGATGATCACTCTGGGCTGGAGGGCTAGAATGCTTGCAACTGCAAGCCTTTGTTGTTGTCCACCGGAAAGATGATAAGGCGACCGATTCAGCATACTAGTCAATCCACAAGCATCTGCCGCAAATTTTACTCTCTCCCGCATTAGTGTACGGTCATAGCCGAAATTGCACATTGCAAAAGCAATTTCATCTTCCACGGTCTGCTGCGTGAACTGACTTTCCGCATCTTGGAAAACAATTCCGATTACATCCGTGGTGCCATTTCCACGCGTCTCATTTAAGCTTTTACCATCGATGACAATTTCTCCGCTCCAATCACCGCCGGATACAAAAGGCAGAATTCCCACAATGGATTTGCAAAGTGTGGACTTTCCCGCACGGTTGCACCCTACTACGCCTACGAAATCCCCTTCGTTGATGGTAACCGTAATATTTTTAAGTACCAGCTCTTCTGTAGACGCATAGCGGTAGCTGTAATCTTTTAATTCAATGATTGGTTTCCTCATGATTTCCCCCTAATCATTCCGCACGGAATTTGCTTTGTCTTGCTCAATCAGCAAACGCACCGCATCACAGGCGATTTGAATGGTCTCGTTCATATCTCCCCAGTTCATGATGGCGCTGGCCCGTTTCCACGAATACTTGAAATTACAAACAAAGCCGCACATTCCATCTCAGAACACATCACATTTCCGCGCTGCCAAGCTTTCCAGCGTTCCTTCAAACGCTCACCGACTGGCGAAGAATCCGGATCGACCTCACCATAAAAGGAATCTTTCGACTGAGAAATTCCCTCTGCAAAGTGTTTTCCGTGTGCCCTGGCCGCCTGCGACAAGGCTTCTACCACATGGCGGTCAGCCACAGCCGGATATTCGATTGGGATGTAATGTGTCGTTGTTCCTTCGTCCCGAACTGCGCCTGTAACGATGACGCCATCGTACATTTTGTCGTCCGCCGGATCCCGTACGGGACCGGCGGTTCCGATTCTGATAAAGGTATCCGCGCCTGCCTTGATGAGCTCTTCAACTGCGATGGCCGTAGACGGACATCCCATTCCGGTAGATGTGACAGAAACCTTTTCTCCGCACAGCAAACCCGTCCAGGTCCTATGCTCACGGTTATGTGCAATCAACTTTGCGTCATCCAAAAAACCTGCGATCAAATCCGTTCTAAACGGATCGCCAGGAAGGAACACATAACGCCCTACCTCGCCTCGTGCCACTTGAATATGGTACTGTTTCGCATCTGGCGACGCATGTTTATTAAAGGCCATCGCTGATTTCCTCCCTTTCGGATTTATTTCTTTTCTTGATCCTGATGAATAAGAATCTTGAGAGCATCACGCGCTACTTCGACGGTTTTTTTCATATCGTTGAACGACATGATGGAGGCCGCACGACAACCGCGAATGGAAGAAATTACAAACAAAGCCGCTGCTTCCATCTCAGAAGTCATTACATTTCCGCGCCGCCATGCTTCCCAACGCTCTTTCAAACGTGCCTCAGCCGGCATATTCTCTGGTTCATGCTGTCCATAGAATGAATCCTTCGACTGCGTGATTCCCTCGGCGTAATTGTATCCCAGGTTCTTGGCTGCAACAGACAGTGCATCAACTACATGACGGTCCGCCACGGCGGGATACTCAATAGGAATGTAATGGATGGTGGTTCCTTCATCACGCACAGCGGCCGTATTGATTACTCCGTCCAGCGTCTCATCAAAAGCCGCATCACATACACGTCCTGCTGTTCCCACACGAATAAAGGTATCTGCGCCGCATTTGATCAATTCTTCCAATGCGATTGCAGCCGACGGGCATCCCATACCAGTGGACGTAACCGCTACAGGCACACCATCCAAAGTACCAACCCATGTTTTGTGTTCACGATTGTGAGCTATCAGTTTGGGATTATCAAAATAGGTTGCAATCAGATCCGTACGGAACGGATCGCCCGGCAGCAATACATACCGACCAATATCTCCTTTTTTAAGACGAATATGATACATCAGTCCATTTTCCAGTTCCATGGTAAAATCCCCAACCTTTCTTTTGTTATTTCATGGATGTTGCATTTCATTTCTCAGCAGATTCCTCTGCGCATAGTACCTTCACCGCAGCACTGCACCCAATACGGTCGCATCCCGCACGACAAAAGGCTTCCATCGCTTCTCTCGTACGAATACCGCCTGCAGCTTTGATTTTTACATCCTTTCCGATATGCTCTCGGAACAATTGGATGTCTTCAAGCTGTGCTCCGGCTGTCCCAAATCCTGTAGAAGTTTTAATATAATCCGCTTTGGCCTGCGTCACGCAATCACAAAGTTGAATCTTTTCCTCCTGCGTCAGATAACATGTTTCTATAATCACTTTTAATACATGCTCGCCTGCCGCTTTTCTGACAGCCTTGATTTCCTCTGTTACTGCGTCGAAGTCACCGTTTTTGACATCCCCTAAGTTGACCACCATGTCGATTTCATCCGCACCCTGTTCCAAAGCATCTTTTGTCTCAAAAACTTTGCTGGCCATGGTGTTGTATCCAAGCGGGAACCCGATAACCGTACACAGATTTAAATTTGGGAAAGCTGCACGCGCCCGTTTTAAATAAGCAGGTGGAATGCAGACCGAAGCTGTTTTATGTTGAATCGCTTCTTCACACAAGGTCTGAATGTCCTGCCAGGTAGCCGTAGGCTTTAAACAAGTGTGGTCTACCTTTGTCAAGATTTCCCCCTTTTCCACAAAAAAAGCACCGCCTTTCAAAATTTTCTGTTTGCTTTGTCACAATTATACCGGTTACGGTTATCTCGCGCAATACAAAATGATAAAATTCTAACACTGTCACAATATTTTGGAATTTCATTTTGTTATATCGACCGATATTTTAACATTTTTAACACTAAATGTTATTTTTTTAAAAAATAACAAGATTTTATGGAAAATTAATAAATATAATGTTATTATTAATAACAGGATATAAGCGGGAGGAACAGAAATGGGAAAAAGAGAGATGCGGATGAACCGATTGGTTGAGGTCATCAATTCACGAGGGTACATTCCCATCAAAGAAATAGCAAAAATGCTGCATGTTTCTGAAATGACAGTACGCCGCGATCTTGCATCCGTCGAAAAAAGCGGTCTCATAAAAAATGTAAACGGAGTACTGATTTCGAATCCTGGTGCCTGTGCACAAATTCAGGAACGAGAATATGATCTTTTGAATGAGACACAAGTCCAGAATGAAGTAAAATCTCTGATTGGACGCTTTGCCGCTTCCATGATAGAACCTCATGACTGCGTTATTCTGGATACAGGAACCACCACCGAACAAATCGCACGTCACATTCCTTCTGACTTGGAATTTGAAGCGCTTTGCTTCACGCGAAATACATTGGAGCTTCTTTGCCATAATCCGAACGTAAACATTGCTTTAGCGGGAGGATATTACTATCCGCGCACACAATTATTCGCCAGCGAAGAAGGGGTTAATTTCATCCGAAGCATTCGCGCCAACAAATTGTTTATTTCCGCGGCTGGTGTTCATGAAGATCTTGGCATCAGTTGCGCAAATAATTACGAAGTTCCCATCAAACGCGCCATTCTGCAATCTGCCAAACAACACATTCTGGTGGCGGATTCCAGCAAATTTGGTGTCGTTCGCTCGGCCTATTTTTGTGATTTGACAGACATTGACATTGTAATTACGGACAGTGGTCTGGCACCGGAGTGGAAAAGCATTCTGCTGGAACGGGGAGTGACTTTATACCAAGTGTGAAAAATCTCTGTCCTTGACAAAGAAAGAGAGGTATCTGATATGGCCAAACGCGTATTCCTGGTAGTTCTTGATTCTTTCGGCATTGGAGAAGAACCCGACGCCGCCGCATTTGGTGACTGCGGTTCGAACACTTTGCGCTCCATTGCTCAAAGCAGCAAATTTGACTGTCCCAATCTGACTCGCATGGGCCTGTTTAATTTGGACGGTGTGGACGTTCTGCCCGCCTATCCATCCCCCATCGGGGCATTCGGTCGAATGCAGGAACGCTCGATGGGAAAGGATACTACCATCGGGCACTGGGAAATTGCAGGCATAGAAAGCCCCTCGCCGCTTCCTACTTATCCAAACGGATTCCCGCCGGAAGTGATTGAAGAATTTGAAAGAAAAACCGGTCGCGCCGTACTGTGCAACAAACCTTATTCCGGCACACAGGTTATTCAGGATTACGGGGAAGAACATCTTCGAACCGGGGCTCTTATCGTTTACACGTCCGCCGACTCAGTATTCCAAATTGCGGCTCACGAATCCGTTGTCCCCGTCGAACAACTTTATTCGTACTGTCGCATGGCACGCGCCATGCTCACTGGAAAACATGGAGTGGGTCGCGTCATTGCAAGACCTTTTGAAGGCACCTGCCGAGAAGATTTTCGACGCACTCCCCGCCGACACGATTTTTCTCTGGTTCCTCCAGGCAAAACTATGCTGAACTATTTATCCGAAGCAGGATGCGATGTAATTGCCGTTGGAAAAATCAATGACATCTTCGCGGGCAGCGGCGTGACCCAAACCTTCCCGACAGGTGGAAACGCCGAAGGAGAACAGAAACTTCTGGAATTGGCACAGACGGATTTTCATGGGCTCGCCTTTGTCAATTTAGTAGATTTTGATATGGTCTATGGTCACCGGAGAAATATCGATGGATATGCTCAGGCGGCCACAACATTTGACCAAACACTTGGAAAACTTCTTCCTATGCTCCGATCCGAGGATGTTTTGATCATTACTGCAGACCATGGATGCGACCCGGGTTACCTCGCCACTACCGATCATACCCGTGAATATGTGCCTCTTCTGATGTTCGGAAACAGCATTGTTCCCGGAACGAATCTTGGCACGCTTTCCGGATTTGGCGCCGTGGCCGCTACGGTATGTGCTTACCTAAATGTTCCCGCCGATGTAAAAGGGGAAAATGTTTTGCCACGTATTTTAAAGTAAGAAAAAAAGACCTGCCCGAAGGCAGGTCTTTTTTATCTGTAATGCTTTTTCAAGGAAAATCCACGTCCCTTTACCTCGCTGACACGGCTCACGACCAGAAAGCTCTCCGGATCAATTTCTCGAATAATTTTTTCCGCTCTTGGCAATTCCCGGTTGGATACTACGCTCAGCACCACCTGTGTTTTGTGATGTAAATAGCCGCTTTCTCCTTCTATCAAGGTAACGCCGCGGTCCATCTGCTTCAAAATCGCCTTGCAAATCTCTTCAGATTTTTGGCTCACCACTTTGATCTCCGTACGAGTGGTTCCCATAAGAAGCATTTTGTCTAACACCAACGTATAAATCATTACCAATACAATGCCGTACAAAAGTTTCTCCGGTGGCTGAAAAATCGCCTGTGACAAAAGGATACACACATCGAATGCATACATACTGACGGAGACCGGCAGATGAAAAAAACGGTTTATCACCAAAGGTGGAATATCCATTCCTCCAGTGGAAGCACCCGCACGGATGACCATACCCAACGAAATACCAATTCCAATTCCGGTAAATACGGTGCATAAAAATAAATCTTCGGTCAGTACAAAATCACTCAACAGCCGTCCCCAAAACTCCAGCGCCAACGGATATAGAAACGTGCTGGCAAGCGTTGTAAAAGCAAAGTTCCGCCCCAAAGCCAACCATCCTAAAATCAACATCAAAATGTTAAACACCAGCACAAACGCCGAAATCGAAATGCCCATAAGAAAGTTTGCTGTGAGTGCAAGTCCAGTAGTCCCTCCAGTCACCAACCCTGCTGGCAAAAGGAACAATTTTACGGTCAATGCATATAAAAAATTCCCACCAATGACCGAAACCGCCGCGAAGGCTCTCTTTTTCAAAGTGATTCCTCCCTTAAAAATAAAAAAACGTCTGCCAGTATTTTCCCTGACAAACGTGGATCGAGGCAATGCCTAATACACCGCTATTTTATCGAACGATAAACCAACTGTCAAGGATTTCACCTGTGCGAAACTATGGAAATCTGGTATAATACCTATAATCGCTTTTTCGAAAAGAGGTTCTGCAATGACTGGGCGGTTCGATACATTTTTGTTCGATGCGGACGATACCTTGTTTGACACTACGCAAAATGAAGCATTGACGCTCAAGGCATTATTTCTCGAAAAACAATTGCCTTACGACCAGGACGTACTGAAACGTTACCGGACCATTAGCCGGGAAATGTGGAAGGAATTCGAAAATGGAAAAATGCTTAAAAGTCAGGTGCAGCACGGACGTTTTGCGCGCCTGATTCAGGAACTTGGACTTTCAGCAGATACATCCGACTTTTTTGAATGCTATCATCGTCTAAGTTTGGAACGTTTGATTTTGGAACCTCACGCACTGGAAGTATGTCGTACTTTATCCCAAACGTGTCATTTGTACATTATCACCAACGGAACGGCATCCATTCAATGGCCCCGACTTGAAAAAGCCGGTTTAGCACCTTTTTTTAAGGATGTCTTTGTTTCGGAAGACCTTGGCGTACAAAAACCGGATCCCCTTTACTTCGAAAAAGTCCTCAAAGCAGCAGGCACGTGCCGCTCCCGTGTTTTGGTCGTAGGAGATTCTCTGACCAGTGACATTGCCGGAGCCAACCGCGCGGGACTACCCTGCTGCTGGTATAATCGTGCACGAGCGGTGAATTGTGGCACCGCACATCCGGACTGGGAAATTTATGATTTGGTCGAACTGTTATAACATCAGGCCGATAAAGGAGCGAATACAATGGAAAAAGTATGGGACTGCATTGTTGTGGGCGGTGGGCCGGCCGGCCTTTCCGCCGCCATTAATTTGCGTCAACGCGGAAAACAACCCTTGGTTCTCAGCGCAGGCGAAAATCTTCTTCGAAAAGCTGAACAAGTGGACAATTATTTAGGTCTCCCCGGCCTGACTGGTTCAGAGATGATGGACCAATTCCTTCGCCATGCACATCATCTTTCAGTGGAGATTCGCACAGCGCAGGCTGGTAATATCATGCCCTTGGGCGATACTTTTCTAGTCAACGCAGGCGGTGAAATTCTTACTTGTCGCAGCGTGATTCTTGCCTGTGGCGTTTCCAAGGCTAAGACTGTTCCCGGCGAAGAAGAATTTCTCGGCCGCGGCGTTTCTTACTGTGCCACCTGTGACGGAATGCTCTATCGCGGCCAGGAAATTGCAGTGTGGGGACTTGGGCCCGACGCACCCGATGAGGCTGCTTTTTTGGCATCTATCGGATGTCATGTGCATTATATTGCCCAAAAGAAACCGGAATCGCTTGCAGACGGCATCGAATTTTTACAGGGTCGAGTGGATGCCGTAGAAGGTGCGCAAACCGTTGAACACGTGAACGTAGGCGACCAAAAACTTCCGGTCGCCGGTGTGTTTATTCTGCGTGCCAGCGTCCCCGCAGGGGCATTGGTTCCCGGTCTTTCTCTGACCGAAGAAGGCTTCGTTTCAGCGGATTCTAAAAAACAAACTTCTATTCCGGGCTTGTTTGTCGCAGGGGATATGTGCGGAAAACCCTTGCAGGTGGCTAAAGCAGTTGGTGACGGGCTTGTTGCTGCACTGTCCTGTGCGGAATATCTAGACGGAACTGCACAATAAAAATTTTCTTGTTTTGTGTGTGCTGGAATATTTTTGCATAATATCAGCCTCTATTTCTTTTGTGATACGGCATATTTTCAAAATTTGAGCCATCCGTTTCGACTGATTGGGCGGCTTTTTTGGGAGCGTCCCGCATTCTTAAAAAAGCGGCAACGTTTCATTTTAGCATTCGGCCTACTTTAAATAAAGAACGGGGTTGCGTTTCAAAAGTGCTCCCCGCTTTTTAATGGTTTCTTTTCTCTTATCTCCCATAAACCGATGTTCCGAAAAGATTTACTCATTTTTACCAAAAATATTTTTTTAAAGGCTACAGCACCCTTTTGTTTTGGCAGTTATTGTTTAAAAAATCTTTCTTATCGGTTGAGAATTTTGTTCAAATCATCCTTTGCAAAAACTTTCTTTTTACTGTTATAATAAGTGATGCAACGTGTAGCATGAAACGGCGTAAATCCGGTTGATGCTGCACGTTTTTTATTTTTTATGAGTAGGAGGAGACTATGAAACGAATTAAATCAGCCTGTCTGTGCCAGACATTGCATTTCAAATTGAAAGATGAGGTTCCTTACGAACAAGCAGTGCAACTTGTGGACGCCGAAGTGGAAACATACAAAGCAACATTGAACCGTCAAGGGACCCTTTATAAAATTCTGCAGCAGACGCGTCAGGCGGACGGATCCATGATTATAAAACTCGTCAAACAATACAATCGAAATCCTGTGGGGGACTACTTGAAATAAAATATGACTCTCAAAAGCGTGTGGCCAATGGCATAAATCCAGCATTGCCCACACGCTTGCTATTTTTTTGAAAGGTGAATTTGAATGGAAGAAAAATCAAATGCTTTTTTGGGTACCGAACCTTTGAAAAAATTAATGAAGAAATATGCGCTGCCCTGCATTATTTCTTTATTAGTGGCAGCTTTGTATAATATTGTAGACCAAATCTTTATTGCAAACGCCGATTATCTGGGGTCCTATGGCAACGCCGCCAATACCGTAGTTTTCCCGCTCACTGTGATTGCTCTGGCAATCGCTGTACTAATTGGAGATGGCTGTTGTGCTTTTGTAAGTATTTGTTTAGGCGCAGGCGAACAGGAAAACGCTCATTGCAGCATTGGAAATGCCATTATCGTGTGCATTGTCAGCAGCATTGTATTGACCGCGATTTACCTTGTCTTCGATGAAGAACTTTTGACTTTATTTGGCGGCACAGTCAACCAGGAAACATTTGCTTATTCGAAAGAATACCTTTTTTACATCACTCTTGGCATCCCTTTTTATATGTTTGGTCAGTCCATGAACCCAATCATCCGTTCGGACGGAAGCCCCAAATTTGCAATGATATCCACTCTTGCTGGTGCAGGTACCAACATTGTTTTAGATCCAGTATTTATTTTTGGATTTCAGTGGGGTATGATGGGGGCGGCGCTGGCTACCGTTTTAGGACAAGTTTTGACCGCGGTCCTTTCTATACAATATTTGGCTCATACAAAAGCGGTAAAATTGACTCGTAGAAGTTTTATATTGCATCGGAAACTTTTGTGCAAATTTCTCCCCTTAGGCCTTTGCAGTCTTTTATCCCAAATTTCTTTGGTAGCCGCCATGGCTGCCATTAATAATATGATTCGAACTTATGGTGCACTTGACCCGATTTTCGGGCAACCACAGTACGCACAGATCCCCATGGCGGTAGTGGGCATTGTAATGAAATTTTTTCAAATTGTTATTTCGATTGCAGTGGGTCTGGCCGCAGGATGCATTCCTATTGTGGGGTATAACATTGGGGCCGGCCATAAAGATCGTGCACGTCACTTGTTCACCCTCCTTTTGATCACAGAAGCCGCTGTCGGTGCCATATCGACTCTCATTGTAGAGTTTTTTCCCGAGCAATTGATTGGCATTTTCGGTGCATCCAATGAAAGCATTTATTACACAACTTTTGCGATCCGCTCCTTCCGAATTTATCTGTGTATGATGATTTTAGCCTGTGTCAACAAAGGTGCATTTATTTACTTACAGGCACTGGGCAAAGCACTGGCTTCCTCGTTACTTTCTACAGTTCGTGAAGTCGTATTCGGTGTGGGATTCGCACTATTTCTTCCGTATTTGTTTGGCTTGGACGGCGTTTTGTATTCTATGCCCGTATCAGATATTCTCACCTTTATTTTGTCCATCTTTCTAATCCGGCGCACCTACAAAGAACTAAGCACTTCCACCTAAAACATTTTACTCAATTCGTAAAGGAACGTTTTCATCTAGACAAAGCCGAACCGTTTGACTATAATTTTTTTGAAGCATATTTTTTCAAAAATGAAAAACAACGATGCTTTTCTTGCCGATTCCCACGCGGAATCGGCTTTTGTATGTATCCAAGGTAATAAGCGCATACAAAAACAGCAAATGCAAAAGGCGGCGGACTTTGTTGAAAAAGCAAAAAGAATTGATTTGCACATACCTCTCTTTATGGCGAGTGTATGTCGTTATGCTAGCAAAATGGGTTTCACTATCCCTGCTGATTGGGGTAATCAGTGGTGTACTCGGCACTATTTTCCATGTAGGTGTGGAGACCGCTACCCAATTGCGCACTGCCAATCCATGGATGCTATGGCTTTTGCCTCTGGCCGGTCTTTTAATCGTGGCAATCTATCGAATCACTCGTACCGAAGGACAAGGAACCAACGATATTTTTAACCAAGTTCACCAAGGCGACCGAATTTCTCTTTTTTTACTGCCTGCAATTTTTTTCAGCACCATTCTGACGCACCTTTGCGGAGGATCGGCCGGGCGCGAGGGCGCGGCACTTCAAATGGGTGGCACCATTGGTTTTCACACCGGACGCCTATTTCATCTGGATGACCGCGATTTACGCACGGTCACTATGACCGGCATGGCTGCTTTCTTCTCGGCACTGTTTGGTACTCCTGTGGCTGCCGCACTGTTTGCAGTCATGGTTGTAAGTGTGGGACAAATTTATCACGCCAATTATCTTCCAAGTTTAGGCGCTTCAATCGTCTCGTACGGAGTTTCCCTTATATTGGGTGTTGCACCCACTCGTTTTTCTGTGATTTCCCCTGCACTGGATGCCTGGATGCTTCTCCGAGTATCCATTCTTGGCATGGGTTGCGGCCTGATATCCATATTGTTTTGTACGGCAGTACACGGCGCAGAACACGGATTCAAAAAATTTGTCCCGAATCCTTGGATACGCATTCTCGTGGGTGGGTTCGCAATTATTTTGCTTACAATCATATGCCACACAACCCGATACAACGGAGCGGGAATGGATGTGATTTCTGCCGCTGTGGAGCAAGGTCAGGCACTTCCATTTGATTTTCTATGGAAAATTTTATTTACCGCCATTACTCTAGGCGCTGGTTTCAAAGGCGGCGAGGTCGTTCCTTCCTTTTTCATTGGAGCGGTCTTCGGATGTGCGATTGGTCCACTTTTGGGAATTCCTGCCGGATTTGCCGCGGCTATCGGCCTGGTTACAGTTTTTTGTGGCGCTGCCAATTGTCCCATCGCCGCCACCGCTCTTGCAGTAGAATTATTTGGTGCAGACGGGCTCGTATATTTTGCACTTGCCTGCGCTGTGGGGAATTTGTTTTCTGGTTATCAAGGACTTTATTCAAGTCAAACGATTCTTTACTCAAAGTGGAAAGCCCGCTATATCCACATCCAAGCCAATGAACACGTTGAAACCCCTTCTTCTCAGTTATAACCGTGTTTCTGTTTAAATGGTTGTGTATCAAAATAAAAAGGCAGCCGAGAAGTCTCAAACTTCTCGGCTGTTTTGATTTGCGCTTTTTACAAGCGGGAAAACTCGATTCGGCCGCCTACGGCCACATGAAAAACCTGAATTTCTTCGTCAAATACCAGCAGGTCTGCAGCTTTCCCTACTTGGATGGAACCAGTATGGCTGTCAATCCCCATTAGTTCGGCGGGGGTCAAAGACGCCATACGCACTACATCCCACACAGGCGCTCCGGTCAGTTGCAAAAAAGTCCGTACCAGCATATCGGTGGTAGCCACACTGCCGGCAAAAGCGCTCCGATCCAATAGTTTGGCCACGCCATCCTCCTTGATGCAGGGCACGCCACCCAAAGAGTACTCGCCATCCGGCATACCGGCCGCACACATACTGTCCGTAATCAAACAAATTCGCCGAGCACCCTTCACTTTATAAATCAACTGTAACAACTCGGCTGGCAAGTGACTGCCATCAGCAATCACTTCTACAAACATTTCATCCAGCAGATAGCCTGCCTCCACCGCACCTGCGCATCGGTAAGCGTGCTTGCGCTGCACGCTGGTCATACACGAATAAAAATGCGTCATACAGCGCAATCCCAAATCATGGGCATGCATGACCTGTCGGCAGTCCGCATCCGAATGCGCAATACTGGTGACAATGTTATGTCGGTGGAGTACTTGCAAAAACCGGTCAGAACCATCTAGTTCTACGGCAAAGGACCAACGGCGCACACGGTTTGTGCGGCGCAATACCTCTTCGTACTCATCTGGTTCAGGGCAACGCAGATACGCAGGATTTTGTGCTCCTGCCTGGGCTGCAGCAAAGTAGGGGCCCTCCAAATGCAACCCCAAAATATGCGGACAGCCCTCACGTTCCAGTTCTATCTCATTGAAAGAGTCCACAAAGTTCAGTAAATCCTGGCGACTTCCTGTCAACGTGGTAGGCACAATGCTGGTGGTGCCATGCAGCATATGGCAACGGGCAGCAGCATAAATTGCGTCCCCACCTTCCATAAAATCATGTCCGCCCGCACCGTGTACATGTATATCGATAAACCCGGGGGACAGATACATCCCCGCGCAATCCACCGTTCGGTCCGCACCTTCCAACCGTGCATCACAGCCAAACGCAACCTGCGAAATCATCCCATTTTCAGTCATTAGGCATCCATTACGCACGGCATCCGGAAGAATGATACGGGCATTTTGATAACATACTTTCATGTGATCACTCGCCTTTTACGCTATTACAAACAACGAACCGCACCGCGGAACCGATCCAAGAATTGATTGTTCCATTCATCACCGCCAGGACAGTTTCCGCTGCGCCAAACAGGAGGATTGACCCCTTCATTGACCAACATATTGACAGCTTCAATCACAACACAGTTCATTATATACGCATTGGCATACGTTGATAAGGCTCCAATCTTCTGAGCAAAACCGGGCACTTCCAACGTTGCATCGCCCAACTTAACTTTGCAGTCAATGCTACAATCCACAATGTCGTGTAAATTTTTTTTGCTCGGATGCCGCGCGGGATGATCCAGCGGACAAGTCTCTGCATGTTCGTGGCTGCTGACTCCAATGACCTTTGCGCCATGAGCCTTAGCGGTCAACGCCGCATCAATGGTCGCAGAATTGATTCCGTAGGCGTTTACAACCCACAATAAATCTCCTTGCCCAATGCCATAGTCCTCTATTACAATTTTTCCATATCCGGGCAGGCGTTCGACCTGCATAGATTTCAGTGCACCAACGCTGAGCATCGTTTCCTGGTTGAGAATGGCGCTGATGTGCATTAAACCGCCGGCCCTAAAAAACACTTCCATAGCCGCCAAGTTGGAATGGCCGCCTGGTCCAAACACATAAACCAGCTTGTCCTGTTTGACATGGTCGGAAATCATCCGAGCTGCCTTCAAAATGTTTTGACGTTCAGTTGCGCGAATCTCATTGATGATCTTAAAGATTTCATCGTAATACAGATCTGTTAAAAGTCCTTGTTCCATTTTTTATCTCCTTTCAATGTTGCTTTGCCAATGTGTAAATGCCATTTGCAATTAAACTTTCGATTTGGGTTGAATAAGTCCCCGCCAATGCAAAATACAAAGCTGACCCCTGAGGTTCGTATCCGCCATGACATATCTGATGTTCTGTAGAAAGATATCCAATCATTCCGTTGCAATATCCCACGCTCAATGCACCGGATACGGCCTCGCGTGCAATGGCAGCATATTTTTGCGCCATCTCAGCATTAAACAAAAATATCGACAAACTTCCCAACCGGAGATTGGAAATTTCCAGCAGTTCCGTGTTGCGGCAGTGGTTTGAAACAACAGCAGATGCCCACTGACGATGGATTTCGTCGCCCTCGCGTGCCTGCTCAATCTTTTCCAGCAAATTCTCTTGCTCCAACGGCAAATTCTCCGTGTATTGATAAACAGATACCCCGTCCTGCATGTTTTCGCCGGCCGCTTTGAGCAATGCTTCGCATTGATTGACAAACTGCTGTGCAAAATTTTGTACACCTGCGTAGCTCTGCGGGACAAATTGCCCGCCTATCACACTGTTCGGGCGCAAATCCGCAGTGCAGCCCTGCAAAAACAAACCAACGCTACCTGGATACATTTGGTCTAGCGTGCGCAGCGCTACGCCCGGATAATCGGGATGAATCTCATTTCCATTAGAAAGGTTGGCATGACAGGGATAGTGTACCAACAATCCCTTTACGCTCCCGTCCTTCCTAGACCATTTCACCACCGTCAGATGGTGATCTGCATCCACTTCATAATTGGGACACATACCAATTCCTTGGGGTGTATGCACTCGGCGATATACGTTCAATGCGCACTGGCCACGATGCACTGTGCCAATGACGGACTCCCCGTTTTCACAAGCCTCCAAGACCGCTGATTCTATCTGGGCATATAAAAAATCAATGTATTCCGGATCCGCTGTTTCTAAAAGTGGAGTGAAACTATTTCCAGTCCCCGGTCCGCTGTGATTGTGTGAGGCAACAAACAGAATTTGTTGTTCTTTTACCTCTAGCATTGCGGCCAGTCGTGGGCGGGCCATAGATATAAATTCTCGGTTCCACCATAAAAGATCCCCGTAAATCATGACTGCTCGTTGATCACCGCAACGATAGTCATGCACGCGGACAAAGATATCT
>NZ_CAUWGY010000017.1:0-43525 GCF_963558415.1 uncultured Ruthenibacterium sp.
CCAATTTTGTGAGCACGAACGGCCTGGTGGATATGGACGAGGGCAACTATTCCACGGCCCACGATTTGTTTTTGATTGCGCAGGAGTGCTGGAAACACGAAATTTTCCGCACCGTGTGCGGAACCACTCTGTACTGGATGCCCATCACGGACACCCCCAAGCACTCAACGGCCCAGTACCCGGACCAGAACCCGAACGCCTCTTATTTTATCACCACCACCAACCGGATGATCCAGCCCTCTTCCGAAGTGTACCGCAGCTACATCAAGGGCATCAAGACCGGCTCCACCTACGCGGCCGGGCGCAACTTTGTGTCCGCCGCGGTGAACGACGAGGGCGAGAGCTTCATTGCGGTGGTGCTGGGCTGTCCCTGGGACGCGGCCGAGGACGGTTACGCTTACAGTTTCCACGACACTGCCGCTTTGTACGACTGGGTGTTTGACAACTTTTCCGTGCGCCCGGCGCTGGAGACGGACGTGCCCATCACCGAGGTGAAGGTGAACTACTCTGCGGACGTGGAGACTTTGCAACTGTATCCTTCCAGCGACATGAAAACCATTCTGCCCAACGACAGTGAAGATTTGATGGAATACACCTTCGATGTGCCCGAAGAGGGCGTCGACGCGCCTTTGTCCCAAGGGGACAAGGTGGGCACGCTGACGCTGAGTTTGTCGGGCCAGGTCATTGGTACCGTGGACCTGGTGGCCGGACAGGACGTGAGCCGCAGTCTGTTTTTGTACGGGCTGGCTTTGGTGAAAAAGGCCCTGACCAGCACCTATGTAAAGGTCGTGGCGGTATTGACGGTGCTGTTCTTCTCGGGCTACGGTTTTTTGTTCTGGTACGTGAACAAAAAAGAGGCCGAGCGCCGGGCAAAGCGCCGGGGCGGCCCCCGCAAGGGCGGGCCCCGCAATGTGTAAAAAACCGTCCTCGGGCGGCACAATAAACCGAAACGGAAAGAAAGGGATCTCTCATGACCAACATCAACGAAGAGCGCAACCTGACCCTTTTGATGGATTTTTACGAACTGACCATGGCCGCGGGCTATTTTGAGGAAGGCTACACCGACAAGGTGGGCGTATTTGACATGTTCTTCCGCAAAATCCCCGACGACGGCGGATTTGCCATTGCGGCGGGACTGGAACAGTTCTGCCAGATCATCGACGATTTGCACTTCTCCGAAGGCGACATCGAATATCTGGCCGGCAAAGGCTGCTTTTCGGAGCGTTTTCTGGATTATCTGCGTCACTTTACCTTCCACTGCACCATCTGGGCCGTGGAAGAGGGCACGCCCATTTTCCCGGGTGAGCCCATCGTCATTGTGGAGGGACCCGCCATCGAGGCTCAGCTCATTGAGACGCTGCTGCTGGTCACCTTCAACCACCAGAGCTTGATTTGCACAAAAACCAACCGCATTGTGCGGGCGGCCAAGGGCCGGCCCATCATGGAGTTCGGCTCCCGCCGGGCCCAGGGCTACGACGCGGCGGTGCTGGGTGCCCGGGCGGCGTACATCGGCGGCGTGGTGGGCACGGCCTGCGTCATGGCCGACCGGCAGTACGGCATTCCTGCTCTGGGCACCATGGCCCACAGTTGGGTACAGATGTTCCCATCGGAGTACGAGGCTTTCAAACGCTATGCCGAGCTGTACCCGGACAACTGCACCCTGCTGGTGGATACTTACAACGTGACCCGCAGCGGCATTCCCAACGCCATCCGGGTGTTCAACGAGGTGCTGGCCCCCATGGGCAAACGGCCCAAGGGCGTGCGCATCGACTCCGGCGACATTGCGTATCTGTCCAAAAAGGCCCGCCGCATGCTGGACGAGGCCGGCTATCCCGACTGCACCATCTGCGCGTCCAACTCTCTGGACGAGTACATCGTGCGCGATCTGCTGGTACAGGGCGCTAAGCTCGACTCCTTCGGCATTGGCGAAAACCTGATCACCTCCAAATCCACGCCTGTGTTCGGCGGCGTGTACAAGCTGGCCGCGGTCAAGGACGGAGATGTGTACACCCCGAAAATCAAAATCAGCGAGTCCGCGGAGAAAATTACCACGCCCCATCTGAAAAATTTGTACCGTATCTACGACAACGAGACCGGCAAGGCCATGGCCGACTACATCACCATGTACGACGAAGAGGTGGACGTGTCCGAGGGCATCACTCTGTTTGACCCGGTGCAGACCTGGAAACAGCGCACCTTCCACAACGTGCACGCCAAAAAGCTGAACACGCTGATCTACAAGGACGGCAAGCGGGTGTACCAGAGCCCGAAACTCAGCGAAATCCGCGCGTATTGCGCATCTCAGGTGGACACGCTGTGGGACGAAGTGACCCGCTTTGAAAACCCCCACCGGTACTACGTGGATCTGTCCCAAAAACTGTGGGACGAACGCCAGCGATTGCTGGACGAATTCGGAAAAGACTAACGCAGCATTTGCCGCGGACGGTGCGCCGCCCGCGGCAATTTTTATGAGGTGAAATCATGAACCAGACAAAGCCGGCGCCTTTGCGCCGTTTTTTGCCCTATTTGTTGCGGTACAAGGGCATCCTGATTTTTGATCTTGTGTGCGCAGCGCTGACGTGTATCTGCGAACTGGTGCTGCCGCTGATGGTGCGCGCCGTGACCAACATGGGCGCCGAAAACCCCGCCGGACTGACCGCGGCCTTTATTCTGCGCATGGTGGCCGTGTACGGGGCGCTGCGCATTGTGGACGCGGCGGCCAACTACTTCATGTCCAACACGGGCCACGTGATGGGCGCCCGCATTGAGACCGACATGCGCCGGGACGCCTTTGCCCATTTGCAAAAACTTTCGGACGCCTACTTTGCCAACACCAAAGTGGGGCAAATTATGGGTCGCATCACCAACGATTTGTTCGATGTGACCGAGTTTGCCCACCACTGCCCTGAGGAACTGTTCATCGCAGTGCTGAAAATCGTAATTTCCTTTGTGATTCTGGCGCAGGCCAACGTGCTTTTGACCTGCATCGTATTTGCGCTGATTCCGGTGATGGCTGTGTGCTGCGCCTTGTTCAACCACAAAATGCGCAGCGTATTCCAAAAACAGCGCCGCCAAATCGGCGAATTGAACGCCCGCATTGAGGACTCGCTTTTGGGCGAGCGGGTGGTGAAGGCCTTTTCCGGCGAAGAGGTGGAAAAGGAAAAATTTGACCGGGACAACGCCAAATTCTTTTCCATCAAGCAGGAGACCTACCGCTGGATGAGCGCGTTCAACACCACCACCCGCCTGTTTGACGGGCTTTTGTATCTGGTGGTGCTGACCGCAGGCAGCTTTTTCATGAAGGCGGGCCGCATTCAGCCTGGGGATCTGGTGGCCTACATGATGTACGTGACCACTCTTTTGACCACGGTGCGGCGCATCATCGAATTTACCGAGCAGTTTTACCGGGGACTGACGGGCGTGGAGCGCTTTTGCGAGATCATGGACGCGGACATCGACATTCTGGACGAGCCCGGCGCCCGGCCTTTGGAAAATGTGAAGGGCGACATCCTCTTTGAGGATGTGAGCTTTGAATACCCCGATGACCACAACAAAGTGCTGCACCACATTCGGCTGCACGTGAAGGCCGGCGAGAAAATTGCGCTGGTTGGGCCATCCGGTGGCGGAAAGACCACTTTGTGCAACCTGATCCCCCGCTTTTACGACCCAACGGACGGACGCATTTTGCTGGACGGACAGGACATCCGCAAGGTGACGCTGGCCTCTCTGCGCAGCGCCATCGGCATTGTGCAGCAGGACGTGTACTTATTCAGCGGTTCGGTGTACGAAAACATCGCCTACGGCCGGCCCGGCGCCACCCGGGACCAGGTGGTGGCTGCGGCCAAGCTGGCAGGCGCCCACGAGTTCATCACCGGTCTGCACGACGGGTACGACACCTACGTAGGGGAACGGGGTGTAAAACTGTCCGGCGGACAAAAGCAGCGCATCTCCATCGCCCGGGTGTTTTTGAAAGATCCCCCGGTGCTGGTGCTGGACGAGGCCACCAGCGCCCTGGACAACGAGAGCGAATACGTGGTGACCCAGAGCCTTGCGCGGCTGGCCAAGGGCCGCACCACTTTGACCATTGCCCACCGGCTGACCACCATTCAGAACGCCGACCGGATTCTGGTGTTGGGCGGAACGGGCATCGAGGAAGAGGGCACGCATGAACAGCTTCTGGCAGCGGGCGGCGCTTACAGCCGGCTGTGGAACCGGGCCCAGAGTTTGAACAGGGCCACGTTCTGACCGGTTGAAACCGCCCGGCCGCTGGCCTATAATGAAGAAAAGGAGCATTTTATGCCATATTTTCCCCTGTTTGTCCCGCTTGCACAGCGGGATGTGCTGATCGTGGGCGGCGGGGCCGTGGCCCTGCGAAAGGCGCACAGCCTTGCGCCCTTTGGCTGCCGCATCACGGCGGTGGCCGCAACGTTTTGCCAGGGCTGGGAAGAAGTGGATGCGCGGCGCATCACTGCGGTGCTGCAAGGCGATGAGCCCATGCTGTGGGACCGGCCCTGGGCGCTGGTGATCGCCGCATCGGGCGACAGGGCGCTGAACCATGCTGTCAGCCGGCTGGCCCAGGACAAAGGCATTCCGGTGAACGCGGTGGACGACAAGGACGCGTGCACCTTTTACTTTCCGGCGCTCGTGCGCCGGGGCGAGATGGTGGTGGGCCTGTGCGGCGCGGGCAAGGCTCCCTTTTACACCCGGGCGCTGCGCAAAGAGCTGGAAAAAGCCATTCCCGCCCGGGACGGCGCCGTGCTGAACGCACTGGAGAGCCAGCGGCCCGCGGTGCGCTCACAGGGGCAAAAGGCCGCCGAAGCCCTGATCGAGGTGCTGCGCGAGGCGTTGGACAAAGACCCGGAGCTGACCCGGGCGCAGCTCGAGGCACTGTGCGCAGATTTTTGGGCAGGCCGAGCCCAATAAGCCCCCCATTTGGCCAAAATTTGTGGCGTTTTTGGGGTATGCTTTGCAAAAAGGAGGTTTTTGTGTGAACGATCCCCTTGTTTCCATCATCGTTCCTGTGTACAACGCGGCGCCGGATCTGGCCCGCTGCATTGAGAGCGTACGAAAACAAAGCTACGAAAACTGGGAGCTTTTGCTGGTGAACGACGGTTCCAGCGACACGTCCGGCCCCATCTGCCGTATGTACGAGCGGGTGGACCGGCGCATTCGGGTGCTGGAAAAGGAAAACGAAGGTGTTTCCGCCGCCCGCAACGACGCGCTGGACCGGGCCAAAGGCGCATTCATCCAGTTTTTGGACAGCGACGACTATCTGCCCGAAAATGCCACAAGAGATTTGGTGGACCGGGCGCTGGCGGACGACTGCGATTTGGTGGTGGCCCACTATTACCGCGTCAAGGGAGACGCCATTACAAAACACGGCTTTTTGCGGGATACCGGCGTGATGGACCAGCTTGCTTTTGCCCGCCAGTTGATGGAGGAGCCGGCCAGCTTTTACTACGGCGTTCTGTGGAACAAACTGTACCGGGCCGAACTGTTGCAGGAAAACCACGTGCGCTGCCACGAGGAGATCAACTGGAGCGAAGATTTTCTGTTCAATCTGGAGTACATCCGGTACGCCCGGCGCTTTGCGGCGCTGGAAACGCCTGTGTACTACTATGTGAAAAACCGGGGCAGCATCACAAATTCTCAAATCGATCTGATCAGCGTGGTCAAGACAAAGGCCACCTTATTCCCTTATTACAAACATCTGTACGAGCAACTGGGGCTGTATGAAAAATACAAAACCCAAATTTACAAATATCTCATTGCCACGGCCAGCCGGGGTTGAGACGAAAAAAGGGAGCATCCGCAGGGGTGCTCCCTTTTTTGCGCCCCCAAATTTGCCGGTGCCTATGGATTCGCCCTTTTTCGTATGATAAAATGAAGCTGAAATCCTTGATGGGCTTTGAAAAGGGAGCGGTGAATGTGGACGTATCGGAAAAAAATCGATTGTCGGAAATTTTGATTGCACTGATTCGAAATTTGCAGGCCGACGGGCAGGACTGGGTGGATCTGGCCCGTGTGGGCGCACCTCTGGCGGCGGCCGGCGTGAACTACAAGGCTTTCGGCTTTTCAAAGCTGCGGCCTTTTTTGGAACAGTTTCAGGATGTGCTGGATTTTCGCAGCGAAACCACAGAGGAAAAGCCGCCGGTGTTCTATGCCCGGCCCAAAGAATTGACCGATGCTGTGCCCAAGGCTTGCACCGCGCAAAAGCCGCCTTTTGAACAGGGGAAATCCCCTTTGATGGCGCTGGGATACGTACCCAATCTGGAAAAGGCGCTGGAAAATCTGTCCCGGAAAGTCGCCTTTGACCGGGATGCGCTGGAACGGCGGATGAAAGAGGCCTACGACCAGGGCGAACTGCTGTATCACGAGTACGACGAAAACGGAGATCCGGTGCAGCGGCCGGCCTTTTCGCGCAGGACCATGTGCTTTGCCCTTCCCACCGGGTTGCAAGATTCGGACGGAGCTGCCCTGTATGTGCAGTACAGCCGAAAAACCCAGGGGTGGATGGGAATCTATTTCAACACGGAAAAACAGATCTTTGACCGGCTGAACTCCTATCGGATCGGTGCGCTGTCCTTTTGGAATTATGCGGCGGCCAATGACTTTATCGTCCGCCTCAAAGAGCGGCTGCTGCCGGGCGAGTCCTGGAAATATGCAAAGCCCGCCCCAAACCCGCTGCGCAAAAAAACCGAGTATGAAATTCTGGAATCCTATCTGCGCACGGTGCTCTTCGCGCTTTTGGATGAAAACGATCGCCCCGAAAGCCTGAATTACGGAAAAATCAAATTTTCCCAGGACCACAAGTACGCTTTGTTCAACACAGGGCTTTTGTCCAACTATGCCACGGACATCCGGATCGTGGGCGAGGCGTACGGCCGCATTGACAGCGAAAGCGGTACTTTTCTCATCTCCAATATCTCCAACCCCGAAATCGTGACCGGCGGAAAGAGCACCCTGGCGCGAAAGGGGTTCGATGCCTCCGCCGCCGAAGTGGATATGGTCAGCTTTTTCAAGGATGTCTCCCAAATCGTCTACGACGCCACCGTCGATGTGGACACGGACAATCTAGAGAAACTGCATCACTGCATCGATGAGGGCATTCAGCGCAACCGCTTCCCCCGGGACTGCGTGGAGCAGTACCGCCGCGGCGATTTGGTGGGGCTGACCAACAAGTTCAAATCCGCCATCGAACAGGCGGTCAAGATTGCAAGGCGCAACTACAAATACGTGGTTCCCCAGTACCGTGTGTCGGCCAAGGGAAACAAAATTCAGTTTTTAATGCCCATCTACATGCCCAAAGACTCCTTTGGGGGAGCGCCCAACTTTGAAAAGTCCCCCGACTTTGTGCTGGTTTTGAGCGAGAGCGTTCTGGGCAAACAGAAATTCTACATTCCCGAAACCGTGCTGGAGCTGGCGTGGGCGTACAACAACGCCCGGGTGATCTGCAAGCCCGACGACACCTGGCTGAACCCCGAAAAAATCGAGGACATCGGCGAGGAAGAGGACTTTTTATCCATGGATTGAAAAAGCCTTCGGGCAGGTGTGCGCCTGCCCGTTTTTTTGCGCAAAAAACGGCTGCCCCGGGCCCCTTTGCTTGCATCTTTGCACCGGGGTGGTATATAATAAAAAGAACGGCGCCGCACTGCGCCGAAACCCTTTTGAAAAGAGAGGCGAACCGATATGGAGCGACGGCACAAAGCTCTTGCACTGGGCGCGGCACTGGCCGCAGGCGCGGTGCTGGGTGTGCTGGCGGCTTTGCGGCACGGCCAAAAAAAGGCTCAGCCACAGGAAGACGAACTTGCTGAGATTTTGGCCCAGCACAACCAGCCGGACCAAGGCCCCAATGTGAATCCCGTGGACAACCCCTCCCCGGCTTCGGAAAACGGGCCGGTGCTGGACCCTTTGCAGATCGCCTTAGCAGAAGATTTTCAGGACTGGGACGATTTGGGCTGCCGGGGCTGACCCCGTTTGCCGCAGCAGCGCTGCGGCGCTTTTTTTAGCATGGAAAGGAACGATGACTCTTTTATGACAAAAATTACGATTTTTTCTGGATTTCTGGGCGCAGGCAAAACCACGCTCATCAAAAAGCTGATTGCCGACGGCTACAACGGCGAAAAACTGGTTCTCATTGAGAACGAGTTCGGTGAGATCGGCATCGACGGCGGCTTCATGAAAGAAGCAGGCATTGAGGTGACCGAGATGAACTCCGGCTGCATCTGCTGCAGTCTGGTGGGCGATTTCGGCAAGGCCCTGCAAAAGGTGCTGGACCAGTACCACCCTGACCGCATCCTCATTGAGCCCTCGGGCGTGGGCAAACTCAGCGATGTGATCCGCGCTGTGCAGAATCTGCACGCCGACGTGGAGCTGGCTGGCTTTGTGACCGTGGTGGACGCGACCAAGTGCCGCATGTATATGAAGAACTTCGGTGAGTTTTACAACAACCAAATCGAGCACGCCAGCGCCATCATCCTCAGCCGCACCGACTCCATCAGCGAGGACCGGCTGAAAACCGCGGTGGATCTGCTGCGCGCTCACAACGAAAAGGCCCCCATTGTGACCACCCCCTGGGAGCAGCTCACCGGCGCCCAGCTTCTGGATGCCATGGAGCAGAAAAACCATCTGGAAGAAGAGCTGATGCGTTTGGTCGCTCAGGACGCCCACAACCACGAGCATCATCACGAAGAGGGATGCACTTGCGAGAGCTGCCAGCATGAGCACGAGCATGAGCATCACCATGAGCACGAGCACCACCACGAAGAAGGCTGCACCTGCGAAAGCTGCCAGCACGAACATCATCACGACCACGAGGGGCATCACCACGCGGATGAAGTGTTCACCAGTTGGGGAACGCAATCGCCGCGCAAATACACCCGCGAGCGGCTGTTGGGACTGCTGGACGCTCTGGACACTGGCAAATACGGCACCGTGCTGCGTGCCAAGGGCATTGTGCCGGCCGTGGATGGCACCTGGCTGCACTTTGACTATGTGCCGGGCGAACAGAATGTGCGCACCGGTTCGGCGGACTACACGGGCCGCTTGTGCGTGATTGGCGCGCATTTGGACACGGCCGCATTGGATGCGCTGTTCGGCGAGGAGGAATGAGCATGGCCATTCCCATTTATCTGTTTACAGGGTTTTTGGAGTCGGGCAAAACCACCTTTTTGCAGGAAACTTTGGAAGACCCGGATTTTTGCACCGGGGAAAAGACGCTTCTTTTGCTGTGCGAAGAGGGCGAGATCGAACTGGAGCCCAAGAAATTTGCCGGCGGCAACGTGACCATTGTGCAGGTGGAAAACGAAGAGGACCTGACCCGGGACTTTTTGGCCGGACAGGCAAAACAGCGCCGCATTGACCGGGTGCTCATCGAGTACAACGGCATGTGGAATATGCAGACGCTGTACGACGCTTTGCCCAAGGGCTGGGAGTTCTACCAGATTCTTTTGACGGCGGACTCCACCACCTTTGCCTCGTATATGAACAATCTGCGCCAGCTTGCGGTGGACAAGCTTCAGGACCCGGAAGTGGTGATTTTCAACCGCTGCACCGACCAGACTGACCGCACTTATCTGCACCGGGCGGTGCGGATGGTGAACCGCCGGGCACAGATTTTGTACGAATACATGGACGGAAGTGTCCGGCCGGACGACATCGAGGACGAACTTCCCTTCGATTTGAAGGCCCCGGTGATCGAACTGCGGGACGAGGACTTTGGCATCTGGTACCTGGACGCGATGGAAAACCCCGACAAGTACCGGGGCAAACACATTCACTGCAAAGCATACGTTTGCCAGACAAAGCACGCGCCCAAAGGCTGCTTTGTGGCAGGGCGCTTTGGCATGACCTGCTGTGCCGAGGACATCTCCTTCATCGGCGTGTTGTGCCAGGCGGACAACGCGGCGCAGTTGCCCCACCGAAGCTGGGTGGAGCTGACTGCGGAGCTGGATGTGACAAAAAGCGAAATTTACGAGGGCGAAGGCCCGTATCTGCGGGCGAGCAAAGTGGTTCCCACCACGCCGCCCCAGGATGAACTGGTCTACTTTTTGCGTTGAGAACAAAAAAGGCCGGTCAAGCATAGGCTTGACCGGCCTTTCTTATTTTTCTACACAAAACACAAACCGCACGGGAAAGCGGGTGTACCGCTCCAAAAACTCCTCGAGCGTACACACAGGCGGCCGGCCGCACACCGCGTTCAAAAACCGGAACTTGCCTTTTCCCGCCGGAACAAAAGCCGCAAAATGCAAGCCGCGGCCGGTGAAGTAATACACAAACCCCGCCGGACACCGGCGCATGCGAAGCGACGCGGCCAGCGGCGACAGACGCAGCCGGGGCCGCAGGCCCTGGGCCCGCAGCCAGGCCAAAAGAAAGAACAGATTGGTGCCCAGCGCACCGCCCCACAAAAGGCCCTTTTCCATGCCGCGGCGCACCCGGTCTGCATCAGGCGCGTACCCCGCCGCCTGCAAAATGTTGTAGCCGGCCACCCAGCCGCACCCAGACCGGGCCGAAGAAAAACGGCCGTAAGGCACCTGCGCAAGGCGGCTTTGGTCGATGAGATACCCGTCTTTGGAAAATGCCTTGGGGTCCATGTCAATCCGCTCCTTTCCCGTTCAGCACATACTGCTCAATGGCCAGTGCCACCCCGTCTTGGTCGTTGGTGGCTGTGCGCACCCGGGCCGCCTTTAACACCTGCGGACAGGCGTTGCCCATGGCAACGCTGAGGCCCGCTGCCTGCAGCATAGCAAGGTCGTTGGTGGAGTCCCCGCAGGCCATGACCTGGCTTTGGGAAAACCCCAACAGCGCCGCCAGAGCCAACAGCGCCTTTCCCTTGTCCACGCCCTTGCCGTTCAGCTCCAGATTGTTTTGTAAACTGCTGGTGGCCTCGAACCGGCCGCTGTCCCGAAACAAAGTCCAGGCCTTTTGCCGCTGGCTTTCGCTGGTGAACAGCATGGTCAGTTTTTCCACCGGTCCCTTTTGCTGCATGAGCCAGAGGCGCTGGTCTTCTACCGGCACCCGGGTAACGCGGAAATACTCCTTCATATTCTCCGGCGCAGCCTGCAAAAGCGAGTGGAATGTGGCCGCTTTGGTATAGGCCCGGCCGTCTACGTACACATCGGTCAGCGCGCCCAGCTCTTCGGCCATCTCCAGCCCCCACAAAGCGTGTTCCAGCGCCATGGGAGACTGGGACAGCACCCGGCCGGTGGCTGCCTCGCACACCACCGCTCCGTTGGAAGTGATGGCATATTTGACCCCGGGAATGGACAGAAATTCCGCCGGCAACCCCGCCCGGGGCCGGCCGGTGACGGGCAGCACTGCCACGCCCTGGGCACAAGCCGCCGCGATGGCGGCCCTTGTGCGGGGTGTGATGCGTTTGTGCGAGTCGAACACCGTGCCGTCCAAATCCAGACCGATGAGACGAATGTTCACAAAAAAGCCTCCTTATGCCTGCCGGGAATGCTTCCAGGCCAAAAACTCCTCGTAGGTGCCCGGACGGTCCAAGCAGCCCGGCTGCCCCAGGGGAATCTCGATGATGCGGTTGGCAATCTCATCGATGAACTGATGGTCGTGCGAAGAGAACAGCAGATTGCCCTTGAACGCGGCCAACCCGTTGCTGAGCGCCTGAATGCTCTCCAAGTCCAAATGGTTGGTGGGCTGGTCCAGCACCAGCACATTGGCGTGGGTCATCATCATGCGGCTGAGCATGCAGCGCACTTTTTCACCGCCGCTGAGCACCTTGGCCGGCTTGTACACCTCGTCCCCGCTGAACAGCATCCGGCCCAAAAAGCCCCGCAAAAACGTCTCGGCCGGGTCCTCGCTGTACTGGCGCAGCCAATCGATCAAATTGCCCTCAAATCCCTCGAAAAAGGCGGAGTTGTCCTGAGGGAAATAGCTCTGGCTGGTGGACACACCCCACTTGAAGCTGCCCTCGTCCGGCTCCATCTCGCCCATGAGAATTTTCATCAGGGCCGTGTTGCCGGCCTCGTTGTCCCCCACCAGGGCGATTTTGTCGTTTTTGTTGGCGATGAAACTGACTTTGTCCAGCACCTTCACGCCGTCCACGGTCTTGGTGAGGCCCTCCACGAACAGAATGTCCTTGCCAGCCTCCCGCTCGGGCGAAAAGCCTACAAACGGGTATTTGCGGCTGGAGGCCGGCATCTCCTCCAGAGCGATGGAGTCGAGAATCTTTTTGCGGCTGGTGGCCTGCCGGGACTTGGATTTATTGGCCGAGAACCGCTGGATGAAGGATTGCAATTCCCGAATCTTTTCCTCTTTTTTCTTGTTCTGGTTGCGGATGAGCTGCTGCATGAGCTGGCTGGACTCGTACCAGAAATCGTAGTTGCCCGCGTACATCTGCACCTTATTGTAGTCGATGTCCACGGTGTGGGTGCACACGGCGTTCAGAAAATGGCGGTCGTGGCTGACCACGATGATGGTGTAGGGATAGTCGATGAGAAAGCCCTCCAGCCAGTCGATGGCGTCGATGTCCAAACCGTTGGTGGGCTCGTCCAGCAAAATGATGGTGGGCTGGCCGAACAGAGCCTGTGCCAGCAGCACCTTGAGCTTTTGGCGGCCGTCCAAAGAAGACATGGGTGCGTTGTGCAGCTCCATGGGCACGCCCAGGCCATTGAGTAGCTGGTCGGCTTCGGTCTCCGCGTCCCAGCCGTTCATCTCGGCGAACTCCCCTTCCAGAACGGCAGCGCGCTCGCCGTCCTCTTCGGAAAAGTCGGGTTTTGCGTACAACGCCTCTTTTTCCTTCATGATCTCATACAGACGGCGGTTGCCCTGAATGACCGTGTCCATCACGGTGTACTCGTCGTATTTGTAATGGTCCTGCTCCAAAACGCTCATGCGGTCGTCCGCGCCCATGGACACCGACCCGGTGGTGGGTTCCAGCGCGCCGGACAAAATGCGCAAAAGCGTGGATTTGCCCGCGCCGTTGGCCCCGATGATGCCGTAGCAGTTGCCCGGGGTGAATTTTAAATCTACATGCTTGTACAGGGTAGAGCCCTGAAACTGAAGACTGACGTCTGTCACTGTTAACATAAAGTTCCTCCAAAAACGCCGCAAAAGGGCGCAGAATTGAAATTATCATACCATAAAGCCGGTCTGTTCGTAAAGCGCAAAGAAAGACCGGTCGGGCCTGGAGTGCCCCACCGGTCTCATACACATTTTTAATTGTCTCTGCGCCGGCCGCCGAACAGCAAAATCAAACGCAGAAGGTTTGCCAAACTGACGATCAGCGCGGCCACATACGTCAGAGCCGCGGCGCTCAGCACGCTGCGCACACCGTCGTGCTCTTCGGGCGTGACCATATTGTATGCGTCCAGCGTGGCCAGGGCCCGGCGGCTGGCGTTGAACTCCACCGGCAGGGTGACGAGCTGGAACACCGTGACCAGACTGAACAGCAAAATGCCAAAGCTGACCAAAGACTGAATGCCCATGACAAAGCCCAGCAGCACCAGCGGAATGGAAATGGTGGAGCCGATGTTGGTCAAAGGGATGATGGCATTGCGCAGCGTCAGGGGCGCATAACCGGTGGCGTGCTGCACGGCGTGGCCCGTCTCATGGGCGGCCACGCCCACCGCTGCCACGGTGCTGCGGCCGTACACGTCCCGGGACAGGCGCACCACCCGCTGGGTGGGGTCATAATGGTCCGTGAGGCTGCCGTCGATTTCCACTACCTGCACGTTTTGCAATCCATTGGCATCCAAAATGCGCCGGGCCGCCTGGGCCCCGGTGAGTCCGCTGCGAATGCCCACAGCACTGTATCGGGCAAAGGCGCTTTTGACCCGCATCTGAGCCCACAGCGCCACCAGCATCGCCGGAATGACCAGCAAAATGTAGTACCGGTCCGGCAAAAAGAAAAAGGGCATGATTCCAAACTCCTTTACACGTGTTTTCTTTTAGTATGCCATTGAATTGTCAAAAAAATGTGGAAAAGAAAAAGACAATGCGTAAACAATGCTCTGTTTGACAGGGATTTTGGCCCATGCTAGAATGTGGCTGGAAACGCAAAATACCCGCCGGACGGGCACTTTGAGAGGAGGCAGTGCACGTGAACCGAAAATCGTCTATGCTGCGTACCTTGTTCCTGCTGGCAGGGCCTACCGTGATCGAACAGGCACTGCAAACCGTGGTGCAGTATGCGGACACGGCCATGGTGGGCCAAATCGGAGCGCAGGCTTCGGCTGCGGTGGGACTGACCATCACGGTGACGTGGCTGGTGACCAGTCCCTTATTTGCCATGGGCGTGGGAGTGCTGGCGCTGATTGCAAAGTCCATCGGAGAAAACGATTTGGACAAAGCCCGGGCGGCGGCCGGCCAGGCGGTGTGGATCGCACTGGTTCTGGGCATTTTGCTGGGAGCGCTGACGCTGGGCATCAGCCCCTTTTTGCCGGGCTGGATGGGCGCGGACCGGGCTTTGCACCGGGACGCCTCGCTGTACTTTGCCATCATCTGCGCGCCTATGCTGTTCCGCTCCTTCTCGGTGATTTTTGCCGCGGTGCTGCGAGCGGTGGGCGATACAAAAACGCCCATGGTCGTGAACGGCGCCATGAACCTGTGCAACATTTTGCTCAATCAACTTTTGATTTCCAACGGGCAAACCTTTTCGATACTGGGCCTTTCGGTGCACATTCCCGGCGCCGGCTGGGGCATTGTGGGTGCTGCCGTTGCCACGGCTGTGTCCCTGTGTTTGGGCGGCATGGCCATGTTTTTGGCCATGGCGCGCCACCCCCTTGTTCGCCTGCGGCCAAAAGAGCTGCGGGTGGACAAACCGGTGCTGGAACAAATCGTGCGCATCGGCCTGCCCGTGACGCTGAACCGCGTGGTCAACTGCCTGGGTCAGGTGGTATTTACCTCGCTGGTGGCGGGCCTTGGAACACTTGCCACGGCCGCCCACTCCATTGCCCTGACCGCCGAAGAGGCCTTTTATGTGCCCGGATACGGCATGCAGGCGGCCACGTCCACTTTGTCGGGCAACGCGCTGGGTCGCCGCGACCCACGGGAACTGGCCGGCGTGGCCCGCGCTTCGCTCACACTGGCTGTGGGCGTGATGAGCCTGATGGCTCTGGGTCTGTTTTTGTTCCCGGACCGCATTATGTCCCTGTTCACCCCCGACGCCGAAGTGGTGCGCACGGGCGCGGGACTTTTGCGCATGGTGGCCGTGTCGGAGCCTTTGTTCGCGGGGTACATCATCTGCGAGGGCATTTTTCAGGGCATCGGCGACACCAAAGGCCCGTTTGTGTGCTCTATGGTATGCATGTGGCTGGTGCGGGTGTGCATGACGTTTGTATGCGTGCGGTGGCTGGGACTGGGATTGCAGGCGGTGTGGGCCTGCATGATCGCGGACAACGTACTGCGCTGCGTCTGGCTGAGCGCCCGATACCTGGCAGGCGCATGGAAAGCCCGATTTTCTCGATTGTAAACCGGCTGCTTGTCACAAAGGTTTTGCAAAGCACACGATCCGGTTTGCTTCCACAAACTGCATTGCCCTGTGGAAACGCCGGCTCTCCTCATTTTCCAACTCGCAATCGCTGGCAAACTCGCGGCATCCGCGCTCCTTTGCCCACGCTTCGCAGGCATGCAAAAGCTCTTTGGCATAGCCCTTTCTGCGGCAGTCGGCTTTGACGAAAATCCCTTCCAAGTAGCCCACGGGTGTGGTCGTAGTTCCCTCTACGTAATCGTGTCGCAACTGGCACTGAGCAAAGCCAACGGCCCGGCCCTCGTCGTACTTGATAAAAAACTGCGCGTCGGCGCTGGCCATAATTTGCGAAAACTCCTGGGTCAATTCGGCCACCGAGTGCTCGTTCCACAACAAAACGGCCAACTCGGCGAGCACCGGCAAATCCTTTTCTCCTGCCTTTTGGACCACGTTTTGCATCTCCTTTCAACGAATAAAATGAGTGCTTTGGACCGGCTCTTTTTCCGGCAGCCCAAAGGCTTCTTTGCCCAGGGCGATGCTCTTCATCAAAAAGGTCATGTTCCGCGCAAGCGTGCGCATGGTCTGCAAACCTTCGGCGTCCTGAGCCGCCTCTCCCGGCACCCGGCCGTGGATGCTGTTCCAATACTGGCTGGAGGCCACGGGCATGCCGCTGATGGTGAAGAATTTGTTCAATTCGTCAAAAGCGGCCGACAGCCCGCCCCGGCGGGCGCACACCACCGCCGCGCCCACTTTCATGGTCTTATCGAACCGGGTGCTGTAAAACAGTCTTGTGAGAAAAGCCGTCAGCGTGGGATTGGCAGCCGCATAGTACACGGGGCTTGCCACCACCAGACCGTCACAGGCCTCAAACTTGGAAGCTGCGGCATTGACCGCGTCGTCAAACACGCACCGCCCGCTCTCGCGGCATTTTCCACAGGCGATGCAACTGCGGATGGCCTGCCCGCCAATGTGCAAAATTTCGGTGTGTACGCCCTGAGCCACAAACACCTTTTCCATCTCTTTTAAGGCAAGAGCGGTGTTGCCGTCCCGGTGAGGACTTCCATTCAGCATCAATACATTCATGACAAACGCTCCTTTTTTTCTTTCAGTATACCACGTTCGGTCAATACGCTTGACGCAACACCGCGGTTCTCGTACAATAAACAGTGTACTTTTGAAAGGAGAACCTTCATGCCGCTCATCATTCCTAAAGAACTGCCCGCCTTTGAGGCGCTGGAGGACGAAAACGTATTTGTAATGCACAAGGCCCGGGCCATCAGCCAGGACATCCGGCCGCTGCGCATTCTTTTAGTCAATCTGATGCCCACCAAAATCGCCACCGAGACGCAAATTGCCCGCGTGCTGGCCAACAGCCCTTTGCAGGTGCATTTGACCCTTCTGCGCATGGGCTCCCACGAGAGCACCCATGTGTCCGGGGCCCATCTGGAGGCTTTTTACAAGACTTTTGACGAGATTCGAAACGAGCGGTTCGACGGCATGATCATCACCGGTGCGCCCGTGGAACAGATGGCCTACGAAGAAGTGGACTACTGGCCCGAACTGTGCGCTGTGATGGATTACAGCCGCACCCACGTGTACAGCACCATGCACATCTGCTGGGGCGCTCAGGCGGCGCTGTACTACCACTACGGAGTGCCCAAGTATCCGGTGAAAAAAAAGGTGTTCGGCGTGTTTCCCCACAAAGTTACCCGGCCGAAAAATCCGCTGGTGCGTGGCTTTGACGAGGTATTCTACGCACCGCATTCCCGCCACACGGAAGTGCGCCGGGCCGACGTGGACAAGGTGGAGGCTTTGCGCGTGCTGGCCGAGAGCGACGAGGCGGGGCTGCATTTGCTGGCCACGGACTCCGGCCGCCAGATTTTCATTCTGGGCCACATGGAATACGACAAGGACACCCTTAAGACCGAGTACCTGCGGGATTTGGCCAAGGGACTGCCCATCGACGTGCCCAAACACTATTTTTACGACGACGATCCGGCCAAGGACGTCATCTTCCGCTGGCGCAGCCATGCAAACCTTTTGTTCTCCAACTGGCTGAACTACTATGTATACCAGACCACTCCCTACGATTTGGAACAACTGACGCCCTGAGGAGGAACATTCATGACCTTTGACCGGGACCTTTTGGAACAATACCACCAGCTTTTATGCACCACCCGTCTTGCCGACGGGTACGGCGAATTTGTGCGGCTGTTTCGGTTTTTGCGTGTCCAGATGGAAAAAGAACTGCCGGATCACACGTTTCAGGCCGGCATCACGGAAAACGCCATGGATTATTCCTATTTCCAATGCACCTGCCCGGCGCTGAAAAGCCAGGGGTTGAAGCTGACGGTGGTCTTTGTTCACCGCACCTTTTCGCTGGAAGTATGGCTTTCGGGTTATAACCGCGCGCAGCAGTGCCGCTGGCACGAACAACTGCGCGGCCTGCCCTTTGCGATGGCGCAAAACCCCGCCCGGCAGGACTACATTCTGCGCGTGCCTGTGCCCGAAGCGGACCTGGGCGACGGGGATGGCCTTGTGCAAAAGCTGCGGGACACCGTTGCTCTTATAGAAGACAGCATTCACTGACCGGCATGGCTTTTTCCATGCCGGTTTTATTTGCCAGCCACAGGCAAATATGATATAATTTCTCGCAGATTCTTGTTGTTTTATGTCGTCATTGGAGGACTCAGTATGGCATTTTTTGACTGTGCGCATCAAGAGCAAATCAAGGATTTCAGCCGGATGTGGGCAAAGCTGGATGAACTGGAAGAACTGGCAGCAAAGCATCACATTCAGGACATTGCACAAGACAACAATTTGAAACTTTTGCAGACTTTGGTGCTGTTTGATTTGACCAATCAGCCCGGCCGCGAGGGCAGCGACGCCATTGACCGATACGGCCACGACTGGGAGCTGAAAACGCTCAACATCAACCTTACCCATTCCTTTTCCACCAATCATCACACCAACTTGAGCCGCATCGCCCTTTTCCGGCAGGAACGCTGGATGTTCAGCTCTTACAAGGGGATCCAGTTGCAGGAAGTGTACGTGGTCAATCCCCGCGATTTGGAAAAGTATTTCTCTGAGTGGGAACGAAAGATTTTAAAAAAAATAGAGAAAAAAACAGAAAATCCTCACATGAACAATCCAAAAATCTCTTTGTCATATGTGAAGGCGGTGGGCGTCAAAGTATATCCGGTCGCCACCCCTTTGGACCCTGCCGAAGTATTAAAAGTGTTATAAGAAAACGGGAGCGCCCTGCGGGCACTCCCGTTTGTTTATAAATACAGCTCTTTTTGCGCCATGATCGCGTGAAAATTCTTTTCTGCCTGCTCCACATCGTCCATAAAACGAAACACACTGCTGGCCACATATTCCAAGTTGATGTCCACGCTCAGCCACCTGCGGCCCAAATTCTCGGCCGCCTGTCCGGTGGTATTGGAACCGCTGAACAAATCCATCACCAAGTCGTTTTCATCCGTCAGCATCTTGATGAAAAATTCCGGAAGCTTTACCGGGAACCGGGCCGGATGCCCTTTGATGCCAAGCTGCTTGCAATAGCGCAGATACGGACTGTTGCTGTCGCTGTTGCTGATTTGCAACAAATTCGGCGGAATGGCGCCGCCGTTGTCCTTGGCCCAGGATTTGATGCTCATTTTATGTCCGGACGGGCGCAAAGTGCCCTCTTTTTTCACAAAGTCCTGCGGCCTGTCGATCCAATCCTGCATGCGGGCCGAATAGGGGACCAGCACGTTCCGAATGTCCGATTTGGGCTGGTTTGTTTTACTGAACCACCACACCGTATTCACCGAAGTTTTACACCGCAGTTTGCGCTTGTTGACCCACTCGATGGGCGTTGGCAGCGCCGACGGATTGTGCCAGTAAAAATCCTGCGCCAAGCAATATCCCAATTCGTCACACATGCGCAGCATAAAACGAAACGGATACAGCGACCGTATGGGCTGCCCCTTTTGATAAGCTCCCCCAATGTCTACCACGAAAGAGCCTGTATCTTTCAATTTATCGTATGCAGCAGCCCCGAATTGCAAAAGCCAATCTACGTACTGGTTTTGCTCCACCTCTCCATAGCTTTTATGCCTTTGCAAACTGAAGGGCGGAGAAGTTACGATCAAATCAATGCTGTGATCCGGCAAAGTGCGCAGCACATCCAAACTGTCCCCCTGCATACACGTTCCCAATTTTGTGGAATATCCTGCCATGTTGACACCTCAATAACGCTCAATGATCTCGAGGTGATCCGTTCTGTGCCCATGGATGCCTTTTGGCCGTTATGCCGCCGGCACCCATGCTTTTCGGCTGCCTGTTTTCCATGGCGAGAACCCATTGTTCACCCCGTTTAAAATAATAACCCATCGCACATGGTTTCGCAAGCAAAAATCCTTTTGCAACCCATCAAAAAAAGCGTGCAGAGAAATCTTCCTCTGCACGCTTTTTTCTCATACCTTCGTTTTTTGCGTCAACTTATCCACGACCACGCACAGTGCCACCGTGAGCACAATGTCCGGGATGGTGCTGCCCAAAGGCAAATCCACCAGCATCAAACCCCGGTACGCTGCAAAGCCGATGGCCCACAAAACAAGGCCCCGCACATCCACGGCCCGGTCGTCCCGGTCCCGGTGCAGAATGTAAAAATCCGCGATCTGCACGCCGATCATGGGGGCGAACACCGACCCGATCAAATACAGAAAATCGGTAATGTTGTCCATGGGGAACACGATGGCTCCCACGGTGCCCAGCACCGCCGCGGCCACGGCCATCCACTTGCCCTTGATTTTGGGCGACAGGGACTCGGTGGACACGCCTGCGGAGTAGGCGTCCAAAAACGTGGTGGTCACGGTGGAGAGCACCACGATCACCAGCCCGGCCACGCCCAGGCCCGCTTTGCTCATGATTTGGCCCACGTCGGACTCGCCCGTGAACAGAGCCGCGCCCATGCCGATGAGATACATCCAACAACTGACCACGCCGTACACCGCCGCGCTGACGGCAGATGCTTTGCCCGGCTTTTCGGCTGTGCGGGTGTAGTCACTGATGAGCGGAAGCCACGACAAGGGCATCGCCACGGACAATTCCACAGCCGCGCCAAAGGAAAGGCTGTCATCTCCGGCGGGCAGCGTGCCGGCGGAGCCGAAAATGAGAAAGCTCAGCACCAGCGTGGCCACAAACAACACGGCCATGACCAGCGTATTCAGCTTGCCCAAATCGCGCACACCGACCAAAATCCACAAAACGATCAGCGCGCCGATGAAAACACACCAGACCCAGTTTCCCGGGTCAAAGATGCCGGCGGCGGCCAAAGCGCCGTCGTAAATCATGATGCCGGTCCAGCCCACAAGCTGAAGCACATTCAAAAGGCAGAACAAAAGTCCGCCCGTATGGCCGAAGCTCATTTTCACGGTCTCCATGGCGCTTTTGCGCGCCTTGCCGCCAATGTACCCGGCCAAAAACAGCAATAAGCAGCCGATGACGTGGCCCGTGAGGATGGCCGCCAAACCCTTTGCAAAGCCCAGAGGCGCAAAATAGGTGCCGGTGAGAATCTCGGCGATGGACACGGCCGCGCCAAACCAAATGAGGCCGTTTTCAAACACAGAAGTACGTTTCTCGCTCATGTTCGGGCCTCCTCGGCAAAAGCGCTGTGCAAATCGAACCCGTGATCCATGGGTCCGCTGCCCTTGCCCAGATTCAGCATGGCGCCCAGCGCCCCGGAGATGTAGGCTTTGGCCCGCTCCACGGACTCGGCCAGAGAAAAGCCCTTGGCCAGGTTGGCCGCGATGGCGCTGGACAGCGTGCAGCCGGTGCCGTGGGTATTGGGATTGGGAATGCGCCGGCCCCGGAACCACTGAACTGCGCCCTGGTCGTACAAAAGGTCGTTGGCGTCGCTGACGCTGTGGCCGCCCTTCAAAAGCACGGCGCAGCCGCACGCGTCACCGATGGCCTTGGCCGCGTCCACCATGTCCTGCTCGGTGTGAATGGTCAAACCGGACAGAACCTGTGCCTCGGGAATGTTGGGGGTGATGACCGTGGCCAGAGGAATCAGGCGGTTTTGCAGAGCGTCCACCGCATCGCTGCGCATGAGCTCGGAACCGCTGGTGGCCACCATGACCGGGTCCACCACAATGTTGTTCGCTTTATAAAAAGTCAGCCGCTCGACGATGACGTCGATGAGCGGTGTCGAAGAGACCATGCCGATCTTGACTGCGTCCGGACGGATGTCCTCGAACACCGCGTCGATCTGCCCGGCCAAAAAGGCGGGGGTCGCTTCCTGAATGTCTCGGACGCCGGTGGTGTTCTGGGCCGTCAGGGCCGTGATGGCGGTCATGGCGAATGCGCCATTTGCCAGCATGGTCTTGATGTCTGCCTGAATCCCGGCGCCTCCGCTGGAATCGCTTCCGGCGATCGATAATGCTGTTCTCATGTTTTTTACTCCCTTCGTATTCAGCACTATTTTTGTAGCGCGACAGAGAGTGGTGCCCCCGGTCTGCCGCGTATTCACTTGTCAAAGCCGCGCCAAAAACGCCTCGTCGTCTAAGCGCGGAAGATACCAGTCGCACACCTGCCGCAGGGCGGGTGCGTCGGCCGCTTGGGATGGCTCGTACACGCCGGCCACCAGAAAGCCTGCCTGTTTGGCGGTGCGGGCCGCGTGCAGCGCGTCCTCCACCACCAGCACGCGGTCGGGCTGGGCGCCCAGCCGCCGGGCAGCGGCCAGATAGATGTCCGGCCGGGTCTTGGGCCCGTACTGGGACGAGGAAAGCACAAAGGAAAAGTGCTCCCGCTGACCCAGCCGCTCCATGGCCTGCCGGGCCTGGTGCTCCTCGCTGGCGGTGGCGATGCACATGGGCACGCCCTTTTTAGAAAGGGCCTCCAGAAGCCGGCCGGCCCCGGGTTTCAGCGCCACATGGCAGCGGTACTCCTCGTCCACCATCTGGTCCACTCGGGAAAGCACGTCTTGCACCGTGCAGGGCAAGCGGTATGTTTCAATCAAATATTGAGCGGCTTCGGGCAGGTCCATGGCTGCCAGCCGGGCGGCAAGGTCCGGTGCAGGCTCTTTGCCAAAGCTTTGCACCAGCATGCCCGGCACCCGGTCCCACAGGTCCATGGAATCCACCAGCGTGCCGTCCAAATCAAAAATCGCGCCGGCCAGGTTCATGCTTCCACCATGGCCTTGGTGCGCGCGGCCAGCGTTTGGGCCGCAGCGCAGGGGTCGTCCTGAGCGTACAGCGCCGAGACCACGGCCACGCCGCAGATGCCGCTGCCTGCCAGCTTGTCCACATTGTCCGGGCCGATGCCCCCGATGGCCACCACCGGGATGTCCACGGCTTCGCAGATGGCTTTCAGCGTGTCGTAGCTGACGGAGTCTGCGTCGGTCTTGGTGCCCGTGGGGAACACGGCCCCCACGCCCAAATAATCCGCGCCGGCGGCCTGGGCACGAAGCGCCTGCTCCACGGTCTGGGCGGACACGCCCAGCAGCATGCCCTCGCCCACCTTGGAGCGCACCAGCCCGGCCTCCATGTCGTGCTGGCCCACGTGCACACCGTCTGCGCCCACCCGGGCGGCCAGGTCCACGTCGTCGTCAATCAAAAAGGGCACGCCGTGGCGACGGCACACCGCTTGGATGCGCTTTGCCTCTTCGAAAAATGCCTCGGGGTCCATGTCTTTTTCCCGCAGTTGCACCATGGTGACGCCGCCCTGAATGGACTGTTCCACTACGTCCGCCAAGTCCCGGCCACGCAGCCAGGCTCGGTCGGTGACGCCGTACAAAAGCAGGTCTTTTTTATCGCACTTCATACTTGGCTCCTTTGTTCAGGGTCTCGGCGTCCATGTGGTCGATGGCGTCGATGATGCGGTTGCGGTAAGTGGAGTTGCCGTCGCCCTCGGCCATGCGGGCAAAGGCCAACTCGCCCGCCAGACCCATGCTGGACACGGCGGCTGCGGCAGCCTCCAGTTCATTGCCGGGGTTGGCCGCCAAATACGCGGTGAGAAGGCCGGACAACTGGCATCCGGTGCCGGTGATGCGGCCCATCTCGGGCCGGCCGTTGCGAATCACGTAGCAGGTGTTCTCATCGGCCACCAGGTCGATGGCGCCGGTGATGGCCACGATGGCATCGAACTGGGCGGCCGCCGCTTTGGCAAAAGCCACGCCTGCGTCCAAATTTTCCTCGGTGACTGCGTCGGCTACGTCTGCGTCCACGCCCTTGGTGGTGCCGGCGCCTGCGGACAGGGCTTTGATTTCGGAGATGTTGCCGCGGATGACCGTGAAGGGAATCTGAGCGGCCAATTCCCGGGCGGTGTTGGTGCGCAGGCTGCTGGCGCCGGCACCCACCGGGTCCAGCAGGACCGGGTGGCCCAGCTCGGCGGCCTTGCGGCCTGCGGCGAACATGCCGGGGATGGTGCGGGCGTTCAAAGTGCCGATGTTGATGTTCAGACCGGAGCAAATGGTGGTGATCTCCTCCACCTCGCCGATGTCGTCGGACATGATGGGGCTGGCGCCGCTGGCCAGCAGGATGTTGGCCACGTCGTTGACCGTGACGTAATTGGTGATGTTGTGCACCAGCGGTGAGCGGGTGCGCACGTTTTCAAGGCAAGTTCCGAACATTGAAAATTCCTCCAATCAAAAAATCGCGGAGCACCTTTCCGCAAGGAATGTGCTCCGCGATGAATCAGCGTGGAATATTTCCCTACGTTGGCATTACCCAAATCAGGTCACAGGTCGAAGCGCACAGCTTCCTCTCAGCCCGTTTGCGAGCTCCCTTTTGAAAGATGATCCGTTTGTCTTTTCCTACTATACTGCGTTTGGACTTATTTTTCAAGACTCAATTTTCAATCAGCATACACAAAACGCCGGCGCAAAGGCACACAAGGCCCACGGCGGCCCGGCGGGTGAGTTTTTCCTTGAGCACCCACACGGAAAAGGCCATGGTCACCAGAATGCTCAACTGGTCCACAGGGGCCACGGCGCTGGCCGGGCCGGTTTGCAGCGCCCGGTAATAACACAGCCAGGACGCGCCTGTGGAAAGGCCCGAAAGCAAGAGAAACCCTGCTTCTTTTGCGGGAATGTGCTTTGCCAGCGCGCCCTTGCCTTTGCCCAGCACCAGCGCCCAGGCAAAGACCAGCACCACGCCCGTGCGCAGGGCTGTGGCCAGGTTTGAATCGATGTCCGTGACGCCGATTTTGCCGAAAATGGAAGTGAGGCTGGCGAACACCGCGGACAGCACCGCCCAGGGCAGCCAGGCGCCCTTTGAAGCGCGCTTTTCCCCGTCCCGCAGCGCCAATAGCACGGCGCCGGCCAGCAACAGCACAAGGCCCGCCAATTTCCAAACGCTGACCGGCTCTGCCAGCACAAGAAAAGCCAGCACCACGGTCAGGCCGGTGCTGCATTTGTCCACAGGGGCCACCCGGCTGACGTCGCCGGCGGCCAGCGCCCGGAAATAGCACAACCAGGACGCGCCTGTGGAAAGGCCTGAAAGCAAAAGAAACCACGCGGTGCGGGCGGGCACAGGGCCCAAAGGCACGCCGGTGACGGCCACCATGACCCAAGCGCACAAAAGCACCACGCCCGTGCGCACGGCCGTGGCCACGTCCGAGTCGGTGCGGCGCACGCCGCACTTGGACAGCACTGCCGTAAGGCCGGCGAAAAACGCCGAGCCCAGCGCAAAGAAAAGCCACATATCAATCGCCTTCCTCGTCCAGCACGTTGACGCGGCTGCGGCGGACCGCCTGCTCGCCGCAGATGGTCAAAAGCAGCGCGCCGGCCAGCAAAAACCAAGGCAAAAACGCTACGCCCACACGGGCGGCCAAGGCGCCGAACACCGGCGGCATCAACGTGGAACCCAGATACGCGCCGGCCATCTGCAATCCGATCATGGACTGAGAATACACCGGGCCGAAGCGGCGAGGTGTTTCATGCATGAGACCCGGATACACCGGGGCAAAGCCCAGACCCACCAGGCCCAGACCCACGGGGCACAAAAACGCCGGACCAAAGGCCAGCACCAGCATGCCTGCCATACACACCCCTTCGCCCAGACGAATCAGCGTCAGGGTGGAAAAGCGCCGGGTGACGCAGCCGCTGAGAAAGCGGCCGGCGGTGATGCCCAAATAATACATCGACACCCAGCCAACTGGCGGCCCAGAGCCCCGCGGTGGCCTCGATGGAACAATAGAAAAAGTAGGCCAAAATCTGCTGCGCCGCACCCGGCAGATGTACGACGGTGCCCACAACGGGCCGGGGAGCCTGTTCGGACGGGGCGGGCCGGTGTTCAAACCGGTTCCACAAAGGCAGCGTTGCGGCCAGCACCGCCACCAGCACCCACTGCAAACCGGACACGATGCCGTAGCCTATGCGCCAGCCGCCGGGTTTTTCCACCACGCCCGTGAGCACCAGTGGACCCAGCATAGCGCCCAGGCCCCAAAAGCAATGGAGCCAGTTCATGTGCCGGGCACCGTAATGCAGCGCCACAAAGTTATTGAGCCCTGCGTCCACGGCGCCGGCGCCCAGGCCCAAAGGCACGGCCAGCACCACCAGCCAGAAAAAGCCAGGCGCAAAGCAATAGCCCAAAAGGGCGGCCGCGGTCAGCGCCACGCTGGCGGCGGTGACGCGTCCGGTGCCGAACCGGCTCAAAAGCCGGTCTGCCAGCAAGCTGGACACCACGGTGCCTCCGGCCACGGTCATGGACAAAAGGCCGGCGTACCCGTCGGGGACCGCCAATTCCTTGCCCATGACAGGCCAGGCTGCGCCCAGCACGGCGTCCGGCAGGCCCAGACTGACAAAGGATGCATAAATCAGGGCCAAAAAAACAGTGGCCAACTTGGATTCCTCCCATCGTACAAACGCCGCCGTACTTTCATACGGCGGCGCGTTTCAAACATCCGGATTACCGGTTCATTTCACTGACAGGACCCGTGGCATTGTGCTCGCGGATGATGCGGTCGATCTCCTTGAAGTCCGAAGAAGGCAAATCGCCGGGCACCGTGTTCTTTACACTGGAAGTGGCGTTGCCGAACTGCATGGCCTTGTGGGGATCGTCGTATTTCAAAAGGCCGAACAACACACCTGCAACGTAGGCGTCGCCGGAACCGATGCGGTCGATGACGTCGATGTTGGTGTAGGGGGCTTCGGTATAGAACTGGTCCTCTTTGGCAGAGTAAATCACCGAGGTGAAGTCGTGCTTGCGCGGGCTGATGACCGTGCGCTGAGTGGTGGCCACGATGGAAACCCCATATTCGTCGGCGTAGCTCTTCATGATGGAGTGCAAATCGCCGGTTTTGTGGAACATGCGGCGGCTGGTCTCCTCGGAGATGAACAGCACATCCACCAAAGGCAAAATCTTCTGAATGGTCTCTCTCGCCTCGTCCTCGCCCCACAGATTGGCGCGGTAGTTCACGTCAAAAGAGATCTTGGTGCCGTGCTCTTTGAACTTTTTCAGCGTCTCGATGGCCACGTCCCGGGTGCCCAGAGCCAGGCTGATGCCGCTGGTGTGGAACATGCGGGCGGAGGTGAACGCCTCTTCGGGAATGTCGGCCAAGGTGAGTCCGCACACCGATGCGTTGTACCGGTCATACACGATGGTCGGCTTGCGGGGCGCCGCACCCATCTCGTAATAATAGATGCCCAAACGGGCGGACGGGCTGTCGTCGTAGCTCAAAAAGTCGTCGGACACGCCCACGAAACGAATGCGGTTTTTGATAAAGGTACCCAGCTCGTTTTGAGGAAGCCGGGAGATGATGCCTGTGCGCAAGCCCAGCAGCGCCACGCCGGACGCCACGTTCAGCTCTGCGCCGCCGGCGCGTTTTTCAAACACGTCGCCGTCCACGATGCGGGCATGGCGCGGCGGCGAAAGGCGAAGCATGATCTCGCCGAAAGTAATCAAATCGAAGGCCTTTTTTTCCATTGACAGGTTCCTCCTGTATTTTGCAGCCGGATGAGCCGGCCTCTTTCTTTTCAGTATAACAGACAAACGCGCCGCCGGAAAGCATTTTTCCAGCGGCGCGGCAAAATTTCCGAAATGCGGAACGCTTACAGCACCACGCCGTCCTTGAAGATGGAGATCTCACGGTAGCCCTGCTGCTCGGTTTTGGTCTTTTCGCCGCTGGCAACGGCAATGACCTTCTCCAAAAGGCGCTTGCCTGCCTCGGCAATGGGCTCGCCGTCGGCCACGGGGCCGGCGTTGAAGTCCATCCAGCCGCTCTTCTTCTCAAACAGTTGGGTGTTGGTGGCGATCTTCACCGTGGGAGCCGGCGCGCCGAACGGCGTGCCCCGGCCGGTGGTGAACAAAATCAGATGGGCGCCGGCAGCGGTCAGGGCCGTGGCGCTGACCAAATCGTTGCCCGGGCCGGACAGCATGTTCAGGCCCTTGGTCACCACAGGGTCGCCGTAACCAATGACGTCGGCGATGGGAGCGGTGCCGCCCTTCTGCACGCAGCCGCAGCTCTTGTCCTCCAAAGTGGTGATGCCGCCCTTTTTGTTGCCCGGAGACGGGTTCTCGTACACCACCTGATTGTGGCTGGTGAAATAGTGCTTGAAGTCCGTGATCATCTTCACGGCCTTGTCGAACACCTCTTTGTTGACGCAGCGGTTCATCAAAATGCCCTCGGCGCCGAACATCTCGGGCACCTCGGTGAGCACGGTGGAGCCGCCGCGGGCAATCAAAAGGTCGCTGAACGCGCCCACGGTGGGGTTGGCGGTGATGCCGGACAAGCCGTCCGAACCGCCGCACTTCATGCCCACCACCAATTCGGACACGGGGATGGGTTTGCGCTCAAACTTGCCTGCGTACTCGGCCAGCTCTGCCAGCAGTTTCGCGCCGGCCTCGAACTCGTCCTCCACGTCCTGGCAGGTCAGGAATTTGACGCGGTTCTCATCGTAATCGCCCAATTCTTCCAAGAACTGCTCATGGGTCAGGTTCTCGCAGCCAAGGCTCAGCACCAACACGCCGCCGGCATTGGGGTGGCGGGTCAATGCGGCCAACAGCTTACGGGTCTGGGCGTGGTCGTCGCCCATCTGGCTGCATCCGAAGGGATGGGGGAAGGTGTACAGGCCCTCGACGGTGCCTTTCACCAAGTGCTGGTTGTCACGGCACAGCTTCTGCGCCACGCCGTTGACACAGCCCACCGTGGGGATGACCCAGATCTCGTTGCGGATGGCGGCGCGGCCGTCGTCCCGCACAAAGCCCATAAAGGTCTCGGGCGTTTCGGGCTCCACGGGTTTCACCGCGGGCTCATACGTATACTCGCCCTCTTCGGACAGGTTGGTTTTCGTATTGTGCACATGCACCCAGCAGCCCGGGGCGATGTCCTGGGTGGCGTGGCCGATGGCAAAGCCATATTTGACCACATTCTCGCCTGCGGCAATGGGGCGCAGCGCCATTTTATGGCCCTGGGGAATGTCCTCTGCGGCGACGACACCGGCGAACTCCTCGCCTTTTGCCACCGGATGCAGAGCCACCGCCACGTTGTCGGCGGGAGAAATCTGGATGAGTTTCGTCATGGAAATGCTCCTTTTCTCTCAAAAGTAAGGACCGCCGCAGCGCGTGCGGCGGCCCCGTGACAGATTATTGAACGCTCTTCATGGCCTCGTAGGCACCTTTGGTGCGGATGGTCTCCAAATCGGCGGCCACAGCCTCGGTCAGGCCAGCCACTTTGGTCAGATCTTCGCCCCAGAAGCTCTCGTTGGACAGAACAGCCGTCGCCAAGGTCTTGGCGTCGTCGTCCTTGTGCGCATAGTAGAACTCCAGCACTGCGCGGTCGTCCTTCACGGCGTACACGTCGCCGGCGGGACGTTTGCACATCAGAGCCTCATCGGTCAGCTCCTGCACGTTGCAGGAATAGAACGCGATGTAAGCAGCCAGGCTCATGGTCAGGCATGCAGGCAGCTTGCCCTCATTCTCCAAATAAGCCTTGAAGCTGGGCATTACGCGGGCTTTCCACTTGGAAGTGGAATTCAGCGCGATGGACAGCAGCGCATGGTCGATGAACGGGTTGTTGAAACGGTCTGCCACTGCGGCGGCAAAGTCCATCAGCTCCTGCTTGGGCAGGGTCAGGGTCGGGATGATCTCATCGTACAGAGCTTTGTTCATGAAGCCCTTGATGACCTCGTCCTGCATGCAGTTGCGCACGATGTCCTGGCCAGCCAGGTAAGCACCCAGCACCATGCTGGTGTGTGCGCCGTTCAGAATGCGCACTTTGCGTTTCTTGTACGGAGTGTGGTCGCGAACCACGATGACCGGCAGGCCCGCCTTCTTGAAGGGCAGCTCCTCTTCCAGCCATTCCGGTCCCTCGATGACCCAGAAGCCGAACACCTCGCCAGTATCCAGCAGATTGTCCTCGTAGCCGTTCTCCTCGTTCAGCTTGGCAGCCTCAGCGCGGGGATAACCGGTAACGATACGGTCCACCAGCGTGGAGCAGAACAGGTTCTCTTCGTCCACCCATTTGGCGAACTCTTCGCCCAGACCCCACTGGTCGATGTACTGATGCACACATTTGCGCAGCTCCTGACCGTTGTTGTCGATCAGCTCGCAGGACAAAATCACAAAGCCTTTGCCCTTCTCTTTGCCGAAGATTTTATAGCGCTCATACAAAAAGCGGGTCATCTTGCCGGGGAAGGATGCAGGGGGCTCGTCGTCAAACTTGCAAGCCGGGTCGTAGGCAATGCCTGCCTCGGTGGTGTTGGAGGCAAGATAGCGCAGATCCGGATTCTTTGCGCACTCCAGCAGAGAGCCAAAGTCCTTGTACGGATTCAAGCAGCGGGACACGGAGGAGATGATGCGCTTTGCATTCACCTTCTGGCCGTTCTCAAAGCCGCGCAGATACAGCGTATACAGGCCTTCCTGCTCGTTGATCATGTCGGCAAGGCCCGGAGCAATGGGCTGGCACAGCACCACTTTGCCGTTGAAGCCACATTTCTCATTGGCCATATCAAAGAAATAATCCACGAAGGCACGCAAGAAGTTGCCTTCACCGAACTGCAGCACTTTCTCGGGAGCATCCTTCAAAAGATAGCCGTCATACCCCATTTCTTCCAGGGTTTTGTAAGACAGTTTGTTCATGACTTTCTTTCCCTCCATCAAACGTCAAAACCAAAGAACTTCACGGTGTTGTTGTAGCTGATGTCCTCCACGAGCTGGCCCAGAGTTTCCATATCAGCATGATACTCGCCGTTCTCCACCAGATTGCCGATCCAGTTGCACAGAATGCGGCGGAAATACTCGTGACGAGTATAGCTCAAAAAGCTGCGGGAGTCGGTCAGCATACCGATGAAGTTGCCCAGAACGCCCAGGTTCGCAAAGTCGGTCAGTTGTTTCTCCATACCGGTCTTTGTATCATTGAACCACCAAGCAGAACCCATCTGGATCTGGCTGGCGCACTGGCCGTCGACCTGGAAAGCACCCGCCAGGGTCATGATGGTCTCGTTGTCGTACTGGTTCAGGCTGTACAGCACCATCTTGGGCAGATCGCCGGTCATTGCCATGGCATCCATCAGTTTGCCCAAATCGTCTGCGCCGTGGGTGTTGGAAACTGCGTCAAAGCCCGTGTCGGGACCCAGTTTCTTGTACCAGGCGGTGTTGTTGTCGCGGATGCAGCCAAAGTGAATCTGCATGACCCAGCCGTACTCTTTGTATTTTTTCGCCACGGCCAACAGGCACGCAGTCTTGTATTTGTTCAGCTCTTCTGCGCTGATGGCGCCGCCGGCCAAGCCTTTGGCCACGATGGCATTCAGCTCTTCTTCGGTGGCATCGGCGTACACGGCATAATCCAGCGCGTGGTCGGATGCACGGCAGCCCATCTCATTGAAGAAGTCGATGCGGTTGTACAGAGCTTTCACCACGTCGGCAAAATTCTTGATCTCCACACCGGAGACCTCAGCCAGTTTCGCCATGTAGGAAGCGTACTCAGGTTTGTGAATGTTGAACGCCTTGTCCGGACGGAAGGCAGGCAGAACTTTCACCTTGCAGGTGGGGTCGGCCTTGATCTTCTTGTGCCACTCCAGGCTGTCCACAGGATCGTCGGTGGTGCAGATCAGCTTTACGTTGGACTGATCGATGATGCCGCGCACGGACATGTCCGCATCTTTCAGGCGGGCATTGCACTTGTCGTAAATGGCCTTGGCGGATTTGCCGTTCAAAGGCTCGGTGATGCCGAAGTATTTCTTCAGCTCCAGATACGTCCAGTGATACAGGGGGTTGCCGATGGCGCGGGGCAGAGTCTCCGCCCATTTCTCAAAGGTGCGGTACGGATCGGTGTCCTTGGAGCCGGTGATGTCGGCTTCCTGCACGCCGTTGCAGCGCATGGCACGCCATTTGTAATGGTCGCCGCCCAGCCACACTTCGGTGATGGAGTCGTAGCGTTTGTCCTCAGCGATCTCCTGCGGATTGATGTGGCAGTGATAGTCGATGATGGGCATTTTCGCCGCGTGCTCGTGGTACAGCCGGCGGGCGGTTTCAGTCTCCAGAAGGAAATTGTCGTCCATAAACTGTTTCATTCGAGTCCTCTCCTTACATTTGTATGATGATTTCACGCCTTTTCCCGGCGCGTTTTTTCCTAACAACAGTATTATAGCACAGCTTTCCGGCTTGTACAGCAGATTTTTTGTGCAATTCTTTGCGATTCTTGGCCTCTATTTTCACGGTTCGCTGAAAATGAAAGCGCTTCCTTTTTCAGATATCAGACATATAAACAGGTAAATTTATTATTTGTACGATTTTTTATTGTCGTTCTTTCACAAAAAAAGACCTCACAATTTTTACAAAATTTCTACAAAAAAAATTCGCAAAAGGCTGGTAAAATAAAGGTGTTCCAAAAATCGGCGCAAGAACCCCGATTCCACTGTACGCAAAGCGGTGGGGCCGGGGTTTTTGCGTGCGGGACCCGGGGCGGCGATGTGCCGCACTGGGACGCAAAAATACGGGCCATGGGATGGCCCGGAACCGGCTTGCCCGGTTTTTCGCAAGAAAAACGCAGAGCGACTTAAGCTCTGCGAGGGCCGGGGTTTCGAGCGGGGACCTGGAGCGGGGCCGTGCACCGGTCCGGGGCGAGAAACAGGGCTGCCTGCGGCAGTCCTGACCGGCCGCCCGGTTTTTCGAAGAAAAACGCCCGCCTTGCTTGTGGCTCTGCGAGGGCCGGGGTTTTTGCGTGCAGGACCCGGGGCGGCCATGTGCCGCACTGGGACGCAAAAATACGGGTCATGGGATGGACGCGGCCGGGGCGTTTTAAAAAAACACTTGACAGCGCGCTCTTGGGCGCGTATACTCGAACCAAATCAAGAAAGGTGCGGTTTTCGATGCGCGGTACGAACAATCAGTTTGCATATCGCTTTTATGGCTATTCCTATTACCCGGGGATGGCCCTGTTTGTCGTGGCGCTTTAAGACTGTATCGAACGCAGTTCTAAGGGCCGGCAGCGGGGTACGCTGCCGGCCCTTTTTATTTGTTTATGGGAAAGAGGGTATCTTGTTATGATCGTCATTTTCAAACCGAACGCATCCCCCGAAAAGGTGAAAGCGCTTTGCGCCCGCTTTGAGCAGGACGGGCTGAAGATCCACAACTCTGAGGGCGAACACACTCATCTCATCGGCCTGATTGGCGACACGTCCAGCGTGGACATTGATCTGGTGCGCGCCAACGACATCGTAGAGGACGTAAAGCGCGTGTCGGAGCCTTACAAAAAAGCCAACCGCAAATTTCATCCGGCGGACACGGTGGTGGACGTGGCGGGGCACAAAATCGGCGGCGGACACTTCACGGTGATGGCGGGGCCGTGCAGCGTGGAGAGCGCCGACCAAATCGTGGGCGTTGCCCGGGACGTACAAGCCAGCGGCGCGGGCCTTTTGCGGGGCGGCGCCTTCAAGCCGCGCACCTCTCCCTACTCTTTCCAGGGCATGCGGGCCGAGGGGCTGACGCTGCTGCGCAAGGCCCGGGAGGCCACAGGTCTGCCCATTGTGACCGAGATCATGAACACCGAGCACATCGGTCTGTTCGAGGACGTGGACATGATTCAGGTGGGCGCCCGGAACATGCAAAACTTTGAACTTTTGAAAGAACTGGGCAAGCTGAAAACGCCCATTCTGCTCAAGCGGGGATTGTCCAGCACGCTGGAAGAATTTCTTATGAGCGCCGAGTACATTATGGCCGGCGGCAACGAGAACGTAGTGCTGTGCGAGCGGGGCATTCGCACCTTTGAGACCAGCATGCGCAACACGCTGGACGTCAGCGCCATCCCCATGCTGAAGGCCAAGAGCCATCTGCCGGTGGTGGTGGACCCAAGCCATGCGGCGGGCATTGCCTGGATGGTGGAGCCGCTGGCCATGGCGGCCATTGCGGCCGGGGCGGACGGGCTGATGGTGGAAGTGCACAAAGACCCGCCCCACGCCAAGAGCGACGGCGCCCAGAGCCTGACCCCCGCCCAATTCGACGGGCTGATGAACAAGGTAAAAGGCGCGGTATCCTTCTTTGGCAAAGAGCTGAACTGAGTAAAAAAGCGGACGGCAAACTGCCGTCCGCTTTCTTTGTTTAACCCTGTTTTACTTCGTCCACGCTGGCGCTCTTGCCCGGGTACAGGCCCATGGGCTCGTAGTGCACGGTGGCCACGCTGACCAGGTGCGTGCCCTGCTCGGCGTTGAAATCGTCCAGATACGGCTGGTGCTGGAAGTAGTTTGCGTCCAGGCTGCCGTCCTCTACGCCGGTGTTGGGCATGACATAATCGTCAAACTCCACGATTTCCAAATTCACATTGTACTGTTCCAGAATGGGTTTTGCGTACTCCAGAATCTCTGCGTGGGGGCTGGGAGATGCGCCCACCTTCAAGGTCACGGGCTCTGCGATCTCGGGGATGTCCAGCTCCTGAGCACCCATGGGCATGACCACGCCGTTGTAGTTCTGGCTGATCCAGTCCTGCACGTCCTGGCTCATGAGCACCGCCACCAGCGCCTGCACCGCGGGATTGTTCTCGTTGCCCTCTTTGACACAAATCACATTGCCGTAGGTCTTTGCGGCTTCGGTGAGCAGCACCTTATCTGCGATGCCCGCGCCCGAGGCGTAGTTGCCGTTGATGACCGCCAGGTTCAGATCCGGCAGGCTGGCGGGCAGGTTGGCTGCCTCCATGGGCACGATCTCAATGTTGTAGGGGTTTTCGGCAATGTCCTTTTCGGTCGCCTCGAGGCCCACGCCCTCTTTCAGGGTGATGAGGCCCTGGTCTTGCAGCAAAAGCAGAGCGCGGGCTCCGTTGGTAGCGTCGGCCGGAATGCCGATCTGGACTTTTTCGCCTGCGCCGCAAGCGGCCAGGCTCAGCGCCAGCACCAAAGCCAGCGCCAAAGCAAATACTTTTTTCATCTTTCTCCACTCCTATTTGGTTTTATTTGTTTCGCTTGTCCGCCCGGCGGGCCAGGCGGTCAAAGAAAATCTGAATGATGCACACCAGCAAAATCAAAAGCACCACAGTGGCGTACATGACCGTGGTCTGGTAACGCTGATAGCCGTACCGGAAGGCAATGTTGCCCAGGCCCCCTGCGCCCACGCTGCCGGTGATGGCCGTGTAGCCCAGAATGGTGATGAGGCTGATGGACAGCCCCCGCAACAGGCTGGGCACGCTCTCCACCAGAAGCACCCGGGTGACGATCTGCCATTTGGTGGCGCCCATGCACTGGGCGGCCTCCAGAACGCCGTGGTCGATCTCCTCTAAGCTCTGCTCCACCATGCGGGCGATGAAGGGCGCCGCCGAGATGGTGAGCGGCACCAGCGCTGCCGTGGCGCCGATGGACGTGCCCACCAGAGCCCGGGTGAAGGGGATGATGAAGAACATCAAAATAATAAACGGAAGGCTGCGCAGAATGTTGACCACCCAGCCGAACACTGCGTTGAACCGGGGCGCCGGCGCGATGCCGCCGGGCTTTGTGATGGTGAGCACAACGCCCATGGGAAGCCCCAGCACATAGGCGAAAAAGGCCGACACCAGCGTCATATAAAGGGTCTCGAGGGTACCGGCCCACAAAAGAGAACCGTATTCTGTCAAAAACGCGCCCATGCTTTACGCCTCCTTTTCACTGAGCAATTGTTTTGCCACGTCGCTGCGGGGATTTTGGAACACTTCGGACACGGGGCCCGTCTCGGCCACCCGGCCGTCGCAAATGACCGCCACCCGGCCGCAGATGCGCCGCACCACGCTCAATTCGTGGGTGATGATGAGAATGGTGACCCCCAGCTTGCGGTTGATGTCCGCCAAAAGCCCCAGCATGGCCTTGGTGGTCAACGGGTCCAGAGCGCTGGTGGGCTCGTCGCACAAAAGGATCTCCGGCTTTGTGGCCAGGGCCCGGGCAATGGCCACGCGCTGCTTTTGCCCGCCGGATAACTGCGCCGGATAGGAGTTTGCCTTGTCGGAAAGGCCCACCAGCTCCAACAGCTCGTCCACCCGGGCAGCCACAGCGGCCTTGTCGAACCCTTTTTCCAGCTTCAAAGGAAAGGCCACGTTCTCGGCCACGGTCTTTTGCATGAGCAAATTGTAGCCCTGGAACACAATGCCCATTTTGCGCCGCTCGGCCCGCAGCTTTGCCCCGCTGAGGGCTGCCAAATCGCTTCCGTCCAGCACGATTTTGCCGCTGGTGGGTTTTTCCAGCATGGACAAACAGCGCAAAAGCGTAGACTTGCCCGCGCCCGACATGCCGATGATGCCGAAGATGTCCCCGTCCTGCACTTGCAGGCTCACATCTTCCAGAGCCGTGACTTTCTGCTGCCCCTGGCCAAACACTTTTGTGAGATGTTCTATTTCGATCAAAACGTTCACCTTTCCCTTTCAAGGCAATAAAAAACGCCCTCAGAGCATTGCTCCAAGGGCGATAAAATCGCGGTACCACCTTGTTTTCCCGCCGCTTTGCAGCCGGCGGTCTCATCCACTGCGGCCTGCGAATGAGACAGGCTTACAGCGCGGCACGATAACGGGTGCACCCGTCGCGAACTTACCTTTCGGCTCGCCCGCACGACTCGGGAACCATGTTCGGCCCTGTCCCCTTCGCCCCTTTTCACCAGCCGGGGCTCTCTTTGGAAGCTTCTCAGGACGTACTCTTTCCGTCGCAGTCTTTGGCGTATACTGCTATTATACAAACTTTCTCCGGTTTGTCAAGAGTTCTTTTCTTCGGGCCGGATGGGAATTTGATTGAGCTCCCGGTCCATGGCCGGCACAAGCTCCTTGGGCAAGCGCAGCACCGGAATCTTGGCCAAATCGCTCACGCTCATCTCCCCTGCGCGGCGAAAGCGCGGGTCCTTGAGCAGCGGGCCCAAAAATTTCATCACCACAGCGGCAGAGCGCTCGTCTTTGAGCAGCACTTCCAACGTATCTTTGGTGGAGTAGCACGCAGGGTCCAGCTTTGTCAATTCCGGGCCGGACAAGTCCAGCTTTTCGAACCAGTTGGCCACCAGGGCGCGGCCGTCCGGCTTTTGAGGCGCCAGGTAGGACGGGTCGGCCTCGGCCGTGCGCACCAGGTCCATCCGGTCCTCCCAGATTTGGCCGTTTTTGTCCCAGCCGCGGACCAAAACCTGGTTTTTGCCCATGGAAAGGCACACGTTCGGGAACACGGTCATGGGCTGCACATCGCTGCACACCGCCACGACCGCACCGTTGAGCGCAAGCTCCAGCTTTGTCAGATTGGACAGCACGGTCACATCGTTTTTCTCTTGGTGCCGATGCACAAACCGGGACCCGGCCAGCTTTACAAACGGCTCGCCGGACCAGTGGGCCTTGTACAGGTAAAAGGCATCCTTTTTCAGCTTGCGGTCGATGGTCACAAGCCCTTTCATATTCTGGCCTTTGCGGCCGCCCTCGTCCCGGCCGTCGCTGCCGAAATCCGCCAGATTCCAGGCGTAGCTGCCCAGCACAAAGGGTCTTTGCGCAAAAGCCCGCAGCGCATTGTCGCAGAACGAAAGCTGATACTCCTCGGTGTAGTCCTTGGCCTTGGGCGCATAGGTGTGATAAGCGGGATTGGTGTCTACACCGTACTCACTGACCAGCACAGGCACCCCGGGGTTCTGGGCATGGAAGGCGTCCAGACGCTGCTGCAGGCCCTCTTTTTCCCCGTAATACCAGCCATAGTACAAATTGTACCCGGTCAAGTCCGTGAGTGCGTGCAGAGAACTTTCGTTTTCCAGCGAATAGAGATTGGCCTGCGCGGTGGGACGGGTGGGGTCCAGCCGACGGGCCAGGCGGACCATCTGCTGTACTTGCCGATCCATGTCCGGGGTATGGCCCAGAATGGTCAATTCATTTTGCACGCCCCAACAGTACACACTGCAATGGTTTGCGCACTGCGCAATGAGTTTTTCAAGCTGGCGATGAATGTTGTCAAAGGCCGCCGGGTCCTTGGACAGCGTGCTGATGAACGGCACCTCGGCCCAGGCCAGAATGCCCTTTTCATCACACAGGCGGTAGAAATAGTCGTCGTGCTGGTAATGGGAAAGGCGCACCGTATTGGCGCCCAGCTCCAAAATCAGCTCCATGTCCCGGTCCATATGGGCCTTTGTCAGGGCGGGGCCCACGCCGCCGAAGTCCTGATGCCGGGCCACGCCCTTCAGCTTGATGGGGCGGCCGTTCAAGAACACGCCCTGCTCTGCGTCGAGCGTCAGCGTGCGGAAACCAAACGGAATCTGGCGAGCGTCCCAAAGGCGGCCCTGTGCGGACACGGACAGTTCCACCGTGTAGAGATACGGGTCCTCAACGCCCTGCCAGAGATGGGGCGCATCCAAGCGCAGCTCCATGGCAAAGGGCGTTTGCGGCGAAAGCAAAACGGTTTGCGTCTGCTTTGCCGCCACATCGCCCTGACGGCTGAGCACGCGGCAGCACACTTCGGCCTGCGCACAGGCAAGCTCGCTGACCAGCGTGCCGGTGGCGCGCAAAAGCCACCCGCCGTTTTCCATCTGGGCAAACAGGCGCACGCCGTCCCGGCTTTGGTCCAAAACGTCAAATCCCAGCGGAGTGCCCAAAACGAGGTTTACGTCCCGGTACACGCCGCCGTAAAAGGAAAAGTCGGCCGTCTGGGGATAGATTTTTTCCGAAGGGGTGTTGTCCGCCGTGATGCACACAGTGTTTTCCCCGGCATTGACGCAGCCGTTGAGCCGCACGCGGTACATGGAATAGGGACAGTCGTCCCGATGTATTTCGACGCCATTGACCGACACGGCGCTGGTCATGGCCGCGCCGTTGACCTCGAGAAACAGAGGCCTTTTCAGCATCTGCTCATCCACAAAAAACGTGCGCCGGTACTGCCCAACGCCTTTCCACATGGCGCCGGCCTGCCCGTCCTGGCCGTTCCAGGAGTGGGGCAGGTTCACCACTTCTTCGTCAAAGCCGTCCCGGCTCAGTGTCCAGCCCTCGTTCAGGCAAATGGTCTCAATCATGCGCTCACCTTTTCCTGACGGGCGGATTTGAGATGGTACATCTTCTCATAATCCTCCTGTGTGATGCCGTAGCGGCGCAAGGACAGGATGCTGGCCAAATCGCCCAGCAGCGGCGCGCCCAGGAAGATGGCAATGGTCATTACATAAAGCGCTGTGGTGGGCTGCGCACCGGAGACATAGCCGGCCAGGCCCATCATGATGCCCACCAGAGAAGAGCCGAACGAGCTGATGATCTTATCCAAAAGCGTGAAGGATGCACCGATGAGCGCCGGCATGAATTCGCCGGTCTTCATCTGATGATAGTCGATGATCTCGGCGATGAGCGGGTCTACGTTCTGGGCCGAGAAGCGGCGGAACATGGCGTTGGCGGCCATCAGCACGATGAACACCAGCAGCGTGCTGTCTCCGAAGGGACGGAACACGATCAAAAGCGCTTCCAAAACAAAGTTGGTGATGGAGCCCATCAGAGAGGCCCGTTTGCAGCCCATTTTCACGGCCACAAAACCCGCCACAAAGGCACCCAGCAGCGAGATGGGGGTGGACAGGCCGCTGACCAGCGGCTGCAGATCCAGATTCTGGACCGCGTACATGTAGAAATAAACGGTGCCTGCGCTCTGCATGGTGGCGGCCAACTTATCGGTGGAAGTGGCGATCAGCAGCATGCGCAAAGGCTGGTTTTGCCGCAACAGCGCAAAGCTTTTTTTGAACACGCCTTTTTCCACGGGTTTTGTGGCGGCGTCCTTGTAATTTTCCGGTTTATCTGCGGCGCTGATGGCATACAATGCGCCCAGCAGCAGCACAAAGTGCAGCACCACCGCGCCGGTGATGACCACCGCCCAGCCCTTGGCCGAGCTCATGCCGCCGAATTTGTTCAGCATGGGAACGATGAGAATGGTGACCAGCGCCCCCACCACGGTGCTGTAAATGCCGCCCGCAATGCCGGACAAAGGCCGCTTTTTCGGGTTCTTTGTCACGATGGCCAGCACCGATTTATTGACGGTGGTCATGCAGGTGTAACCCAGCACCCAAATGGCGTACCAGACAACGATCCACACAAGCCGCAAACTTTGAGGGATGTTCATGGACAACATGTAAATGGCCAGGCTGGACACGATCATTACCAGCGAGCCGATGACCAAAAACGGCCGGAATTTGCCAAACCGCGTCTCGGTGCGGTCGATGACCGACGCAATGAGCGGGTCGGTGATGCCGTCGAACAGGCGCATGGCCGTCATGAGAAAGCCCACCACCATCACGTTCAGCGCCAGCACCTCGGTGCAGTACGCCAAAAAGAACGTCAGGTTCAAAAGATAAAACACGTTCGACGCCGCCGAACCCAGAGGCGTCATGATCACGCGGAGATTTTCCCGCTTGGGAGCACTGTTTTCCGCCTTTTGCATAAGAAAATTCCTCCTTGACTTATTTTTTCTAGCTACATTATAAAGAACAAGAAAAATTTTCATCATGCAAAAAATACAGATGATCCTGTCTGTTTTTAAGATTTTTCCCTCTCGCGCCTATATTCCCCCGGGGAAATGCGGTATTTTTGCTGGAACACCTTATAAAAGCGCCCTTCGTTGGCATAGCCCACCTGCTCGGCGATGCGCCCGATCTTCCAATCGGTAGAGCGCAAAAGGCGCTGAGCTTCGGCCAGGCGGATGTCCGTGAGCATGTCCTTAAACCCTTTTCCTGTCTCCCGCTTGATGAGATTGCTCAGATAATTGGGGTGAAAATGCAGATGCTCGGCCGTGGAAAGCAACGTGGCATCCCGGTAGTTCTTTTGAAGATAGTCCATCACGCTGTCCCGCAGATGCTTTGTCTTTTGCAAAATCTGTTCGGCGCTGTCCACGCTCAGATCCCGGGAGATCTCGATGAACAAAAGCGAAAGGCAACTGACCATGCGCCCCATGTTGCCCCCGTCCTCGGAATAGTATTCGCACAAAATCTGACGCATCAGCTCCGCTTCAAAACTTTGTTCCGGCAGATGGTGCAAAACGTAGTGCCTGTCCTTGCTTTCAGAGTAAAGGCTGTTGACAATGTACGTAAACACGTAGTTTTCTTCCGAAAGCAGCGCCTGAAAGAGGGTGTCGAAAAAGTCGGTGGTCATGATGAGGTTGAACGCCCAGTCCCCTTCGCCCAGAGCCTGATTGGAATGGCTCACGTTGCAATCCAAAAGGCACAGATCGCCCGGGCGCATGACGATTTGCCGGCCTTCGATCTCCTGTGTGACTTGGCCGTTCATCACATAGATGAATTCAATGTACTCGTGGCGGTGCCGAGGCGTGGAATAATTGCGGGTCTTTTGGCGCACCACAAATTTCTGGGTTTTGACCTCCTCGTTGGGGATGGAAGTGAGCACCTGATGGCTGTCCAGCCCCACCACCACCTTGCTCAGGGTCTTTTCATCCAAGCCGTGAAAGCACACGGCCCCTTCCCGCTCCTGCCGGTCCAGATACTCCTTTAGCTGTTCGTATGTTTTGATTTTCATGTTCCGCCTCTCAAACCGCGCCCGCAGGCGCACATTCCGCCTTTTTTTGATTATAACACATCCGGACCAAAAAGGCGCCCCCTCGCCTGAGGGGGCGCCTTGGATGGCTTATACGGAAAGTTCTGCGCGGATGCTCAATGCGTCGGCGTGTTTTGCCAAAAGCGGGTCGATGACTTCGGCCAAAAACTCCTCGACCTGCTGCTCGGCGCGGCCGGTGAAGTCCTCGGGTCTCAAAATGGCCTCCACTTCGTCGTAGTCAAGGCCAAACGACGGGTCGGCGCAGATGCGCTCGATGAGGTCGTTCTTGCCGCCCTCTTCCTTGACCACTTTGGCGGCCTGCTGGGCGTAGACGCGGATCTTCTCGTGCAGCTCCTGGCGGTCGCCGCCCTTTTTCACGGCGCTCATCATGATGTTCTCGCTGGCCATGAAGGGCAGCTCGGCCATGATGCGGCTGCGGATGACCTTGGGGTACACCACCAGACCGTCGCACACGTTCAAAAGGATGTTCAAAATAGCGTCGGTGGCCAAAAACGCCTCGGCCACGGCCACGCGCTTATTGGCGGAGTCGTCCAGCGTGCGCTCGAACCACTGGGTGCCGGCGGTGAACGCGGGGTTGATGACGTCCGCCATCACGTAGCGGGCCAGGCTGCAAATGCGCTCGCAGCGCATGGGGTTGCGCTTATAAGGCATGGCGGAAGAGCCGATCTGCTGTTTTTCAAAGGGCTCCTCCATCTCCTTGAAGTTTGCCAAAAGCCGCACGTCGTTGCCGAACTTCATGGCGCTTTGGGCGATGCCGGAAAGCGTGCTGAGCACGTTGTAATCCACCTTGCGGGAGTAGGTCTGGCCGGACACGGGCACCACCTTGTCAAAGCCCATCTCTTTGGCGATGAACGCCTCCACGGCTTTGATTTTGGCGGCGTCGCCGTCGAACAGCTCCACAAAGCTGGCCTGGGTGCCGGTGGTGCCCTTGGAGCCCAGCAGCGCAAGGCTTGCGCGGCGGTGCTCCAGCTCGCACAAGTCCATGTACAATTCGTTCAGCCACAAAGTGGCGCGCTTGCCCACGGTGGTGAGCTGAGCGGGCTGCAAATGGGTGTAGGCCAGCGCGGGCATGCCCTTGTATTTGCGGGCAAAGTCCGCCAAAAGGCCCATGACGCCCAATAGCTTTTTCTGCACAAGGTCCATGGCCTCGCGCATGATGAGCACGTCGGTGTTGTCGCCCACGTAGCAGCTTGTGGCGCCCAGATGGATGATGCCTTTCGCCTTGGGGCACTGGACCCCATAGGCGTAGACGTGGCTCATCACGTCGTGGCGGCACTCCTTCTCCCGGGCGATGGCCACGTCGTAGTTGATGTCGTCCTTGTGGGCTTCCAGCTCGGCGATCTGCTCGTCGGTGATGGCAAGGCCCTGCTCCTTTTCGGCCTTGGCCAGAGCGATCCACAGCCGGCGCCAGGTGCGGAATTTGTTGTCCTCGGAAAAGATATACTGCATCTCCTTTGAGGCGTAGCGCGTCTCGAAGGGAGAGATATAACGGTCGTGTTGTGCCATAAAAAACCTTCCTTTACATCGATGATGCTCAAATCTTGAAGTAGTCCACGCCGCCCTCAAAGATCTGCTGCAGTTTGTTGCCGTCCACGTTCTTGTACAGATTGTCGCCCGAGCGCTCGGAGTGGCCCATTTTGCCGAAGATGCGGCCGTCCGGGCTGGTGATGCCCTCGATGGCAAGATAGCTGCCGTTGGGGTTGAAGCGCACGTCCATGGTGGGTTCGCCCGCCAAATCCACGTACTGGGTGGCCACCTGACCGTTTTTCACAAGGGGCTTTAGCGTCTCGTCGCTGGCCACGAACCGGCCCTCGCCGTGGCTGATGGCCACGGTGTGCACGTCGTCCACCTTGCAGCGGGACAGCCACGGGCTCATGTTGGAGGCCACGCGGGTGCGCACCAGCATGCTCTGGTGGCGGCCGATGGTGTTGAAGGTCAGGGTGGGGCAGCTTCGGTCGGTCTCGACAATGTGGCCGAAGGGCACAAGGCCCAATTTGATCAGCGCCTGGAAGCCGTTGCAGATGCCCAGCATCAGGCCGTCGCGCTCGTCCAGCAGCTTGTGGACTGCCTCGGTGAGCGCCGGGTTGCGCAAGAACGCTGTGATGAACTTGGCGCTGCCTTCGGGCTCGTCGCCGCCGGAGAAGCCGCCCGGCAGGAAGATCATCTGGCTGCGCCCGA
>NZ_CAUWGY010000018.1:0-43193 GCF_963558415.1 uncultured Ruthenibacterium sp.
CGCCGGTCTGGCTGCCGCGAAAGCCGCACACCAAGCAGGCCTTTCCAGCATTTTGATTTTGGAGCGGGATAAGGAATTGGGCGGCATTCTGAACCAGTGCATTCACAATGGGTTTGGTCTGCACCGGTTTAAAGAGGAATTGACTGGCCCCGAATATGCAGGCAGATATTTGGAAATGCTGGAAGGTACCGGAGTCCAGACAAAGCTGGATACAATGGTCCTGCAAGTGACACCGGACAGGCGAGTTTGCTGTATTAACCCACAGGACGGATACCGGGAATATAAAGCCAAAAGCGTTGTGCTGGCGATGGGGTGTCGGGAACGGACTCGGGGTGCCATTGCACTGCCGGGAGCACGGTGTGCGGGAATATTCACGGCAGGTGCGGCCCAGCGTTTCCTCAACATGGAAGGCTACATGGTCGGTCGGCGAGTGGTTATTTTAGGTTCTGGTGACATCGGTCTTATTATGGCGCGCCGCATGACATTGGAAGGTGCAAAAGTGTTGGCCTGTGTAGAGGTCATGCCTCATCCGGGTGGATTGACCCGCAATATTGTGCAGTGTCTGGAAGATTTCGACATTCCCTTATATTTGTCCCATACCATCACGGACATTCGTGGCAGCGAGCGTGTAGAACAGGTGACCGTGGCACAGGTGGACAAAAACCGGGTGCCGATACCGGGAACCGAACTGGTGTTTGACTGCGACACTGTGCTGCTCAGTGTGGGCCTGATCCCGGAAAACGAACTGACCCGTCAGGCTGGGGCACAGATGGATGGGCGCACTGGCGGTGCACAGGTCTGGGAGAATATGGAGACCAGCATTCCGGGCGTATTTGCCTGTGGAAATGTGGTCCATGTACACGATTTGGTGGATTTTGTATCCGCTGAAAGTGAGCGCGCTGGCCAGGCTGCTGCAGCGTTTGTCCACGGCGACATCTGTCAGGACGGTCCGGTGCTCCTGTTGCAAACAGGAGAAGGAGTACGTTATACGGTACCTCAAAAACTGCGTTTGGGCGGAGTGGAAAAAAATGCACAGGTGTATTTCCGCGTTACGCAGTCGTATGGAGCTTCGATGGTGCAGGTGAAGAGCGGTACCGAGGTGCTCGCTCAGTTCCGGCGCGAGCGTATGGCACCCGGCGAGATGGAGCGAATCGCACTGCCGCGGGTCCTGCTGGACAAAGCCGATCCGGATATGCCGCTGGTAGTGCAAGTGCAGGAGGGAAAAACATGAGAGAAGTGACTTGCATTGTGTGCCCGAAAGGGTGTCGGCTCAAAGTGGATGAGGAAAACGACTGGGCGGTCACTGGAAACGGCTGTCCCCGGGGCGCTGTCTATGGAAAGACAGAGTGTACTGCACCTACGAGAGTCGTCACATCGACGGTGTGCATTCAGGGTGGCACCCATCGGCGCATTCCGGTCAAAACTTCGGCGCCCATTCCAAAGGAAAAAGTGTTCCAGGCAATGGCGTTGTTGGACGATGTGTGTCTGCAAGCTCCGGTCAAAGCACACGAACCGGTGGTACGGAATGTGCTCGGAACCGGTGTAGATTTTATCACCACGCGGTCCATGGAAAAACAGAAACAATAACAAAATCCCCTCGGTCTGTTCAAGACCGGGGGGATTTTCGATATCCATGCCTTTTTCAAAATTAGAAAAGGGGTGCCAAAAGACGAAGCACTGCATCAAACAAAGCGCCGATGGCCGTGTGGTGAATGCGGCTAAGGCGCACTTCACGGCTTTTGGAAAGCGTATCGAGGGCATCGGCCTTTAAATCCAGTACTGCCGGATGGCGGTACAGGTACGTTCCGCACTCAAAATGCAGATACAGACTGCGGTAATCCATGTTGATTGTGCCGATCACAGCGGTTTCGTCGTCCGCCACATAACTTTTTGCGTGGATAAATCCAGGCGTGTACTCGTAAATGCGCACACCGGCTTTCAAAAGGGGCATGTAATGAGAGCGGGTCAGCCGATAGACAATTTTTTTATCCGGAATACCTGGCGTCACGATGCGCACATCCACTCCTCGTTTGGCCGCAGCACACAGAGCGTTTTTCATGATGTCATCGATGATCAAATAAGGGGTAAAAATATACACATAGCGTTTGGCCTGAGCGAGAATATCAATGTACACATTTTCAGCCAGCTCCTCACTGTCCAGTGGCGTGTCACCAAAGGGCTGTACAAATCCCTCGCCTGTAAAAGGCTGTGGATGGTACACATGCGGAAAAAACTGGCGCACATCCTCTTGGGCGTCTTCTTTGCGAAACGCATGCCACATGCTCAGGAACATCGCTGTAAAATTCCACACGGCCGGACCTTGCAGCCGAACGCCCGTGTCTTTCCAGTGGCCGTGGGGATGGGTATGATTGATGTATTCGTCTGACAAATTAATGCCGCCGTTGAAAGCGGTGTGGCCATCCACCACAAGAATTTTTCGGTGATCCCGATTGTTCATCATCAAAGACAACACGGGCACAAAGGGATTGAAGGGAAGACACCGGATCCCGCGGCGTTCCATCTCCCGCGGAAAACTCTGCGGCAGCAAAAACAAACTTCCCATGTCGTCAAAAATCAGGCGCACGTCCACGCCCGCAGCCGCTTTCCTAGTCAAAATTTCCAGGATGGAATCCCACATCTTTCCGGGCTGAATAATGAAATACTCCAAAAAAATGAAATGATGCGCGTTTTCCAATGCATCAAGCATATCTGAGTACATTTTTTCGCCCACAGAATAGTAACAAACTTCTGTGTTCCCAAAAACAGGCCATCCGCCCATCCGCTGAAGATAGCGGCTCAATCCTTCGGCGCGTCCATCGCTTTTTCCAATTTCGTCCAAAATTTTCGGATCTTGGACAAGTGTAGGCGCCAATGCTTTCTGAGAAGGAACAAGCTGTCGCTGCAGTGGCTTAGAAGGTCGTTTGTTCCCAAATAGGAGATACAAAAGTCCCCCCAGAAGAGGAAGAGCCATAATCAGGATGATCCAACCAATTTTATACGCCGGATTGTCGTCGCTGCCGATGAGATACAACACAATCAGAATGCTCAGCACTCCAAAAAAACCGCTGAGGAAAACAGAGTACCGCGTTAGCTTCATCAAGAAAAAGACAAACCAGCTTAACTGTACCAGAAGGAGAATGCCCGTAAGAAAGATTCGTCCGCACAAAAATTGCAGAATTTTTTTCATAAATACCTCTGTTTTATTTGGCCAGAATGTGTGTAAGCAAAGCGGCACATCCTTCGTTCACGTCCTGCCAGGTGGCGTCAAAATCGTCCGTATACCAAGGGTCTGCCACGTCCCGGGGATGGTCGGTAAAGTCCAGCAGAAGATGAATTTTTCCGGCACGATCCTCTCCAAACAGACGGTGCATGTCCGAAAGGTTTTCCCGGTCCATCCCAATGAGATAATCGTATTTGTCATAGTCCTGCCGACAAGCGAGCACAGCGACTTTTCCATCTGTGTAAATGCCTTGCTGGGCAAGTTTTTTACGGGTACCCTCATGAGGCGGCCACCCCAGGGCGTCCCGGTGTAAAGCGGCGCTTGCTGTCTCGATTTGATTTGACAGTCCCTTGCGCCGCACAAGATCGCGCATCACAAATTCCGCCATGGGCGACCGGCAGATGTTGCCGTGGCACAAAAATAGAATTCGAGTCATCTTTCAAAATCCCTTCCTGCGTTGTTCTTTTTCATTGTATCACAACCGCGGGATTTTTTACACTTTTGAAAAAAGAATCTGCTTTGCTCAGCCAATCGGCGGTTTGCCAGCATTTTTTCTTTGCAAAAGCCGCTGCTTGAACGCGCGAATTTGAGCGCTGTACCGACCGGTCATCATTACGCCGACCAGCAGAATGCCACAGGCGAATCCCAAACAGCAACTGCCCAGAGCCCCGTCTTCATGACCGGTAAAAATCAAAACGGTGTGCAGCACCGCGGCCAAAAAACCCGCTAAAAACAAAAAATGCATCCGGCGAGTCCATTTTCTCTTTTCTTCACTGCTGTAATCTGCCACTTTCAATACAGTCTCTTCCAGTTCTTTTTCCATTTTTTTCGCCCGCCTTTCTCCGTCCAGCAATTCTCGCAGATCCACATTGAAAAAGTCCGCCATCTCCATCAAAAGATCCAATTCCGGAAGATTGCTTCCGGTCTCCCATCGGGAAACCGTTCTGCGGGATACGCGAAATGCCTCTGCCATTTGTTCCTGCGTCCAGCCTTTGTTCTTGCGCAGTTCCTTGATAAAAGAACCTGTTTTGATCGGATCCACTTCCCACGCCCCCTTTCACGTACACAATAGCATGGATTCCTTGTTATGAACAGGACATATTTCTTCTCAAAATCCATTGTGACATGCCCTGTCGCATCAAAAAAGCGGCTTTCCCATGGGAAAGCCGCCCGATTCGTATCCAATTTGGTGTTGTCTTTTTGGTCAGCCGCAAACCGTTTGGTAAATACCCACAAATCCGGTAATGGTCACAATCAATACTAAGATGGGCGTCAAGTACCGGATACAGCCGATCCACACGCGGCGCAGGCGGAATCCCGGACATCCGTCTTCCATTTCGTCTGTGAGCTTAGTAAGATCCCATTTCCATCCCAAAAACCAGCACATGAGAATGCCACCCACCGGAAGCAGAATGTTGTCCGTTACCACACCCACAAAATCAAAGAAGGTGTATCCAAGAATCTTGAAATCCGCCAAGGGGCCGAAAGACAGGCTGCTTGGAATGCCCAACAGGAAAATCAAAAGTCCCATGATCAGCACTGCCCGGCGGCGGGGCCAGCCCCAATTTCCCACCACATAGGAGACGACCACTTCCAATAAAGCGATGGCACTGGTGATGGCCGCGAACAAAATCAAAATGAAGAAGGCCACTGCAAATACCGGTCCACCGGTCAGTGCGCCGAATACCTTGGGCAATGTGCCAAAAATCAGGCTGGGTCCCTGGCCGGGTTCCAACCCAAAGGAGAACACCGCCGGGAAAATGGCCACACCTGCCAAAACGGCCACCAGCGTGTCCATAATTGCTACATTGGCACAGCTTTTGGGAATGTTTTCACCCTTGGGCAAATAGCTGCCATACGTAATGGTGATGCCCATGCACAAACTCAAAGAGTAGAATACCTGCCCCAGTGCAGCGCTGATGGAAGACAGATTGAACGTGCCCTGCTCCGGCACAAAGATAAAGCGAAGTCCTTTGGAAGCACCCGGCAGAGTTACACTGCGAAGAATAATGATGAGAAGTAAAACAAACAGCAGCGGCATCATAATTTTGCTTACTTTTTCAATGCCGCGCACACCTTTCAGGCAAATGATCACCGTGGCACCCAAGAACAAAAAGAACCAGAATACCGCTTCCCAGCTTCCGGTAAATGCGTTAAAGTCCGCTGGTGCGGTGAAAGTGGTGGCGTAACTGACCAGATATTTGATCAGCCAGCCGCCGATCACACTGTAATAACTGAGAATGATGAATGCCGCCAAAACTCCGAATAGACCGGTGATGCCCGCCTTGGGATTCACCTGTCGGTAGCTGGACACAGGGTCCTTTCCCGTGTAACGTCCCAAGCTCATTTCCAGCATCATGACCGGAATTCCCAATATCAATACAAAAACAAGATAGGCGACCAAAAAGGAAAAGCCTCCATTGCGCCCCATCAAATAAGGAAATTTCCACAAATTTCCCAAACCCACGGCCGCTCCGGCCGTGGCCAGCACAAATCCCAGCCGGCTGGTCCACTGATTGCGATGATGTTCGTGTTTCATGATAAGCGTCCTCACAGAAAAATATCCAAAAAAGTCCGTATGGATTTCTATTGTAGCACGCTTTTGGCCGACAGGCCAGAGAAAACACGTTTTTTGTCACAAAAGAATGGGAACAGGCGCATTCAAAACCATGGACGCAGGGGTGACGCAGCAGTCGTAGGCAAATAACGAGACACCGGCATCTCGGGCCTTGCGCAGTGTTGCGGCAAAAGCAGGGTGGGTTTCCTCGTTGGGGGCAAAGGCATTCACGCCTTTCATTTGAATCACGAACAAGGCACATGCCTTATATCCCTCGGCAGTGCAGGCAATCAATTCTTCCAAATGCTTTATGCCCCGCTGGGTAGGCGCGTCCGGAAATAAAGCAAGACCGTTCTGCTCCAAAGTGACTCCTTTGACCTCCACAAAGATTTTGTCTTCTGAGGTTTCCAAATAAAAATCAAAACGGGAATTGCCCCACTTTGTTTCCGGGCGCACAAGCCGCGGCGGGCCAAACAATCCGCCTGCACGCAAAAATTCTTCGGCAGCCCGGTTAGGAGCCTGGCTGTCCATGTTGATCAAAAGATTTCCTTTTTCCACAGCTACCAAGTCGAAAAGTGTTTTTCGAACCGCGCCTGCAGGGGCTTTGTCCACGTACACGGTGGCGCCGGGCAATAGAAGTTCCTGGCAGCGGCCAGTATTTTTTACATGACACACCTGCACAACGCCATCCACTTCTACATGAGCAATGAAACGGCCCGGACGGTCCAGGAAAACACCTTTTTGAATCTGTTTGTATTGCATGTACTCACTCCTGTCCCAACCAGGCACGAATGGCATCCCGGTCCCCGTATTCTTCGAACAGGCTCAGTCCAAAGCAAAAAATTTTTTCATCTTCGCTCAGATTTTGTGGCAATGGAACGTGATCCCAAATCCATTGGGCAAGCTGTGCAGAGCGTTTTGGTTCCAAAGCGGCGGCCGCTTGTTCAAATGTCTTGGTCATTGTTCCACCGCCATGCGTAAATTTTTGAGCACTTTTTGGCTCAATAACTCAAAAGCCTGACTGGTCCGCCCGGCAGATACGCGCCGGCAACATACTTGAGAAAGTTCAAAAAAGTCCGACGGGACATTGCCGGCCGCCGCAGCCGTATCGCAAAAAAACAAATTGTTTGGCCGCCGTACCCAGCGGTTCAGGGCGGCGCTGTCAAATCCCGGTCCAATGGATGTGTTGAACAAAATCTTTCCATCGCCCAAAGCTTCAAATTCCGCCTCGCCCAACAAAAGCACGTTTTTGTTTAAGCACGTGCACACCACTTCGCTGTCCTGCAAAAGCTGTTTCAGCGGGGTAAACCGCATGTCCGCCGCCTCGGCATCGGGTTTTGGCGCGCGGCAATAGTAAGCGATATCGGCGCCCAAAAGTTGCAGAGCATCGGCAATCATACGCCCCGATACACCCAGTCCCACCATGCCTACTTTCAGGCCAGTGATCTCACGGGGGGCGTCAAATCGACAAGGCCGGTCAAATCCGTGAAACGTGTCAATCAGTTCGTGCAGCACATATTCTACTACACCTTTGTCGCCGAAATCCCGGATCCCCAGTACCTGAATGCCCCGCTCCCGCGCGCAGGGAATGTCCACATTGGCGCTCTCTTCTGAATATAAGCTGCAGCACATGCCAATGTACCGCAAGTTGGGACAGCGTTCGATGACCGCGCGGTTCAAACGGGAGGTATAATTGAGCAGCACGGCGTCCGAATCGCCAATGCGCCGCACAATTTCCTCGTCGTTGGCAGGAATATCCGAAAACAGGCAAACCGTTTTTGCATACTGGTGCAGCTCTTGCTCCGCGGCAGGTACCAACCCTACCGGTTCGATGGCGGTGAGTTTGCGAAACATAAACAACACTCCTCTCCCAAAGACATCCTGCGTTCAGTGTACCCCATCAAGACCCGATGCGCAAGATGCAAAAGGCCCCGGAAAATCCGGGGCCTTTTTATTTACAGTTTTTCAGCTACACTCCAGGCCTGCCACACCACAGTGCGCAGATTGCCCACTTTGCAAGCATCGCCGATCACATGTACATGTCTTCCGGCGGGGATGGCGGGAGCAGGCGTATAGCCCACCGACAGGATCACGCTGTCCGCAGGCACCGTGGTCAGGGTGCCGTCTTTTCCGCGTACGACCGCGTCCTTTTCCCGAATCTCAGCAACCGTGCTCTCAAGATAAACGGGAACTTTCTGATACTGGAAGAAATCCCGCAAATAGGAGGAATTGGCCAGGCACAAACCGCGCACGGCCATCAAATCATTCTTGGCCTCCACAATCACCGGCTTTTTGCCTTTGCGGAACAAATCGTAGGCAATCTCACAGCCGCTGAGTCCGCCGCCAATGATCAGCACGTGCTCACCGGTTTCTTTGCCCAGCAAATAGTCCACAGCATCCATGGCGCGCTCGCCGCCCTTGAGGGGCAGAGTCTTGGCCTTGGCGCCGGTGGCTACGATCACTTCGTCCGCGTCCAATTTCGAAGCATCGGTGATTTCCGTGTCATATACCACGGGGATCTTCAACGTTTCGATTTGACGGCGGTACCAGGCAATCAGTTCCTTGTCTTTCTCTTTGAAATCGGGTGCGGCTGCTGCAATGAACACACCGCCCAACTGATGGGTCTTTTCGTAAATCGTCACATGATGACCGCGTAAGGTGGCGATGCGGGCAGCTTCCATACCGCCGATGCCGCCGCCGATCACGGCAATTTTCTTGGGTGTGCGGGCAGGAACAATGTCAAATTTGTGCCCTTGCATCGTGGCCGGGTTCAAAGCGCAGCGGGCCATATGGCTGGCATCTTCGAACGTTTCGTCGTTGGCCACGCCCTTGTAATGTGCTAAGGGGAAGCAGGCGTTGTGGCAGCAGATACAGGGCTGGATATCCTCGGTGCGGCCTTCCCGCAGCTTGCGCACCCATTGGCCGTCCACAAGGAACTGACGGGCCACACCCATTGCGTCGATGCGGCCGTCTGCAATGGCCTCGGCTGCGACTTCGGGGGTCATGCGGCCGGCGCACACCACCGGAATGTCCACAAACTTGCGGATGTGTGCCACGTCTTCCAGGTTACAGTTCTGGGGCATGTACTGGGGCGGATGCGCCCAGTACCAGGCGTCGTAGGTGCCGTTGTCCGCGTTGAGCATGTCGTAGCCGGCATCCTGCAGATAGCGGGCGGCCTTTTCGCTTTCGGCCATGTCACGGCCCACTTCGGTGTACTCCTCCCCGGGCACTGCGCCGCTGCACAGACCTTTGGTTTTGCTGAGTACCGAATACCGCAGCGAAACGGGGAAATCCTTTCCGCAGGCGGCCTTGATGGCCTGTACGGTCTCCACAGCAAAACGGTACCGATTTTCAAAGCTGCCGCCGTATTCGTCGGTGCGGAAGTTTGTGTACGGCAGAGTGAACTGGTCCATCAGATAGCCCTCATGCACTGCGTGTACTTCCACGCCATCCACGCCCGCCTCTTGGCAAAGCTTGGCGGTTTTGGCAAAGGCCTCGACCATCTGGTGAATCTCTTCTTTGGTCACCTGGCGGCACATCACATCCTCTGCCCAGCGGGAGGGAAGAGGACTGGGGGACGCACAGATGTAGGATGCATCTACAATGGGTTTGGCCAAGGTGCCGAGAGCCTTGTTGCGCAAAAGCACAGACAAAGCTTCTGTGATAGCAAAGCTGCGGCCAAAACCGGCGGTCAATTGTACGAACAGCTTGGAACCTGTTTTGTGAAAGGTGTCCATGTAAGGTTTCAACTGCCGGAACATGCGGGGGTTCTGGTACAGCCAGCGGCCTCCGATGGTGTCCCGCAGAGGGGCGATGCCCGGAATGATCAGTCCGACATCGTTGTTGGCCCGTTCCAAAAAGAACTCAGCCGCCACTTTGTCGAAGTGATTGGGCTCCATCCAGCCGAACAGAGAGGTGCCGCCCATCGGGCACATCACAATGCGGTTTTTGATTTCTACATTGCCAATCTTCCAAGGGGTAAACAGTGCTTCATATTGTGCATCCATACCCATTACCTCCTTTTTATTCTGCCACAGGCACGTCGATTTCCAAGTCACTCAGCGGATAGCTCACGCAGGGATGGATGAAGCCGAATTTCCGGTCCGCCTCGCGCCGGCCGTCCCGGCCATCGGCAATGCGGAATTCGCCTTTCAGCCATTTGCTGTGGCAGAAGCCGCAGCCGCCGGCACGGCATTTGTTGGGTGCATCCAGCCCGGCCCGTTCCATAGCCGCCAGCAAAGTCTCATCCTCCCGGGCGTCCACGGTGTGCACCTGGTCACGCATGTGTACGGTCAGCCGGAAAGTGCGGGGCGCATCCATTTTTAATGAGCCGCAGCAGGTGGCGTCTTTGTGCACCGCTTTCAGGGGCAAATGATAAGGTTCCAGCTCTTTCAACACAAAGCTGTACATAGCCTGCGGTCCGCACAAAAAGAAGGTCACATCGGTCAAATCTACGTATTTTTTCATCAGCTCCGCGCTGATAAAGCCGTGCTCATAGCCGTCTTTCTCCTCATCGCTGAGCACCTGTACCACGCGCAGTCCCTTTACGGCCAAATCCGCCAGCTCCGCGGAATAAGCCAGGTGCTGCGTGTCCCGGGCGCCGTAGAACAGGATCATTTCATAGTCTTCGTCCCCCTCAGCCATGCTGCGTGCCATGGACAACAGCGGGGTGATGCCGCTGCCGCCGGCAATGCCCACAATGCGGTGTTTGTCCCGCAGGGTCTCGTAATGGAACTCGCCCGAGGGTTCGGTCATGCGCATCCGGTCGCCGGGTTTGGCGCGGGTGCACAGATAGTTCGAGAAGAAGCCAGCGTTTTCAATTCCCAAAACCAGTTTGCCTGCCAGCGCATCCCGGGGGCTGGAGGCAATGGAGTAGGGCCGGCTCACAAGGCTGCCGTCCACCTCTGCCTGCAAAGAAACATACTGGCCCGCCCGGAAGAAGGGAAACGCCTCCTCATCCACCCGGCGAAAGGTCAGCTCTGTCATGTTGGCACTCAAAGGACGTACAGCCGTCAATTCTACGTCCATGTAACCTGGGTGCAGACGATGGGCCAGCTCATTGGTGCGATAGCTTTGGGGCAGTGGGGTAGCGGCCCCGGCCGCCAGCGCAGCGCGCCGGTTGGGCACCAGCTTTTTAAAGCGCAGCATGTCTTGAAACCCGAACAGTTGTTTTTTGAATTTCATCTTATCGCACCTCCCGTTTCAAATCGCCCACGGTCTGCCGGCCGGACAAATCACCGGACACATAAGCGCTGGAGTAACCGCTGGAGCGCATGGCGTACCCGCCCGCAAAACGCAGGCCTGGGAACAATTGCGCATCCTCCTTCATCATCATCATGCGGGGCATCAGGCTGTCCCAATCGGCGGTTTCGTAACCGTAAATCACGCCTTCGGGATGGCCGCAGTAACGGGCGTAGGTAGTGGGAGAAGCCACGGCAATTTCTTCAATGGAATCCCGGATAGAGCAGCCAGTCTCCCGCTCAAATACCCGAATCATGTCGTCAGCCACTTGGTCTTTGGCCTTAAAATAGTCGGTTTCGCTGACGTTTCCCCAGTCGTCGGACATGAACATGGTGGTGAAGTACATCATGCAAGTGCCCTCCGGTGAACATTGGGGATAGGCATTGTTCAAACACACGGTGGCCTGTACGTGATTGGTGCTCACCTTGCGCATCATATCGTATTGCTTTACGGAATCGGCGGTGTCATAAATGAAATAGTTGTGGCTCTTGATGCCCAGCTCCTCGGCCGATTTGTTCAGTCCGAGAAACAGAGTAAACCCGCGGCCTGCGAAGGTTCGAGAATTGGTGGCGCGCACCATTTTTTCTGTGACAGATTTTTCTTCCAGCATCTTACCAAAGACAAGATGAGGAGAACAGTTGGCAATTACGTGCCGGGTGGGAATTTCAGTGCCGTCGGAAAGACGTACCGCGCGGATGTGGTTTTCGCCGTCGGTAAGGATTTTTTCGGCCCGGGCCAGATACCAGATATCGCCGCCCAATTCCCGGATGCGATCATCCAATGCCAAACTGATTTCATGCGAGCGCATTTTCGGCATCCAGGCATCTCGAGTGATGTAGCGGATCACCATGGAGCCGTAGTGCAAAAAGCTCATGCGGTCGCAGTCTACACCCAGATAGCACCAGTAAGCGTTGAGAATATCCTGGGCCTTTTTGGGCATGTGCAGCGCATCCAAAACCTCGTTGACCGAGTAACTTCCCGCCTTAATGAAATTGGGGAAATGGGATTTCATATATTCTGAATCGGTGTTGCCATTGACCGAGTTTGAGTAAGTTTGGGCGTCTCGCACCTCGTTGCAAAGCTCAAAAAACTCTGTCACGGATTTGCGGGAACCGGGCACGTACTCTTCCATCTTGTTTACAAAGGCCTCGATCCCAAAAGGCATCACGCAGTCGTACTGCTTGTCAGTGGTAATGAGATGGTAAGCTTCGGGAATACGGATCCAGTCGATTTTGTCCTCTACCCCCAGGTCTCGAAACAGCGTGCGGATGTCTCCGGGCTGCTCAGGTGACCCAAAGTCGTTCAGCTCATGCAAACTGGCCTCAAATTCAAACCGGCCCCGCTTGAAGCTGGTGGCGAAGCCACCGGGCAGATTGTGTTGCTCCAGCACAAGGCAGGAGTATCCACCCTGCAGTACGCGAATGGCAGCGGCCAGACCGCCGTTGCCGGCACCAATGACCACTACGTCATAGTCTTTTACACTGCGTTTTTCCATAAGAACCTCCTTATAAAATCAGGTTTCGAGAACGAGCCAGCCAGTATTGCAACTCCTCTTCACTGGCAGCCTGCTTGTAGTGACGCAGCATGATGGAGTAGAACTCCCGCAGCTCGTCGCCGATTTGTTCATCGCTCATAGTCCGGTATCCCGTGGCGATCATCACCCCCAGTCCGTAACAGTGATACTGCATCTGACGATGCATCTCTCTGGCTCGCTGGGGCGTCATTTCCAGATTGCGGGCCAAAAGTTCCACCGTCTGCTCCAGATTGGCATCATCCAGCAGCGTCTGGTCGGGTGCACGCCGCCTTAGGTACAGAAAACAGAACAATTCACTCTCTTGCCGGGCAAAAAAGAGAAATTTCAGCCCGAACTCCTTATAACTGGTGTACTGAAAGCGTACATACGTGTCTCGGATGTACTCCGCCAGTTCTTGCCGAAGTTGCTCCTGACTTCCAAACTGAGAATACAAAGGCTGGGTGGAACATCCCAACTCGGTGGCGATGGTTCGCACCGACAAAGCTCCCGCGCCTCGATGTTGAATCACCCGGACCGCAGCCTGCAAAATATCCTGTTTTGAAATGCGTGTGCGCCGCATAGTCATTCCTTCTTAAAATAACATGTGTTATATTTACGAGTTCATTGTACCGCCTTTCAAGGGAAAATGCAACAAAAAAAGCAGGCGAAAAGCCTGCTTTTTTGGGGAAAATCAAATTTGAGGTGCTTCGGTGAAACAGTGCATGTGCAGTGGTCCCAGCACTTTTAGTCCTTCGCCCAAAGCAAAGTCATGTCCTTGTGCACGTTGCTGTGCCTGCATGGTGAAATACACCCGATACAATCCCAGCATCTCTTCGTTTAGCTGAGTGTGGTGCAGGGCCATGGCTGCAAACTTTTTCTCGAAGGTATCACTCACGTCCACTACTGTATTGGGTTCCTGAGTAAAGTAAAAGCCGATGGCCGAAGGCTGCCAGGGTTGGGTCTGAGTGCCCCGTGGATATTGCGCCAATGCCGTAGAGATAAACGCCTGGGCAGTGGCTTTTCCGGTGACGATGTGGTCCTGATGAGCTTCGTACCGAGCCCAGGGGTCCGGGCAAAACACCACGTCCGGCCTTATGGTGCGCACCAGTTCGCCGATGCGGCCAGCCAGGACGGGGATGCTTTCCAGCGACCCGTCGGGCAAATCGAAGAAGTGGAACTGAGTGGCCCCCAGGGTTTTTCCCGCGGCCATAGCTTCTTCCCGGCGCAGCGAAGCCAATTGAGCAGGGTCCATGGGTGCACCCTGGCAGCCCAAATCGCCGTTGGTCACGGTGAGATAATGAATCTCACATCCTTTGGCGGCCAGTGCGGCAATGGTGCCACCCATACCAATTTCATTGTCGTCGGCGTGGGGCTGAATGCACAGCGCCCGTTTTGCATTCAGAATCTCCGGTGGGGTGAAAAAAGCAGAAACGTCCATAGTGATCCCTCATTTCTCCGCACTGCGGCGGTGTTCCAGTTCGGTTCGAATCTCTTCAATCTGGGCCGGTTTCAGCTTGTAGAACACAAGGGGAACCATAGCCAGAAGAAAGCACAAAGCGGGCACCACGTATACAATCAGGCTGAAGCCTGTGACCACCGTTGGATTGGGGTCCATATTGTCCACGTAGTGCATGGCGGTCAACGCCAGGCCCAGCACGCCTTTGGAGATGGTGGAGCTGAGCTTGTTCAAAAAGGTGTTCATAGAGAAGACCACGCCCTCACCACGAAATCCCAGCTTGAATTCGGAAAAGTCGATGGCGTCCATGAGCATGGACGTGCTGCTGATGGTAGTCATACCTGTGAAGGCAAAGCTGACACCCAGAAAAATCAGGCCCAGCACCGGGCCGCCGCCCACGGCAAAGGGAACAAAGCTGAACACTGCCCCTGCCGCGCAGGCAACCAGGAAAATGTACTTTTTGTCAAATCGGCGAATCAGCGCCGGAGAGATGGCCATGCCGAAAATCATGCCCAGCACCAGGCTCAGGCCAATCCAGGTCACATAGCCGGAGTCACCCCAAACGTACACGGCAAAATACATCTGCGCCACCTGGCGGATGTTGTTCACCATGTTCACCACCAGAAGAGAAACCATCAGAGCTTTCAAAGGCCCGTTGTCCAGAATGGTGTGAATGTTGCGCCGGAAAGGGATGCCTTTGGCCGGCGGTTCGATGCGCTCTTTCAGCACAAAGCCGCTGAGCAGCATCAGCGCTGCTCCCACGCCAGCGATGACGCAGGCAGCCGCTGTGTAAGCACCGGCGCTGCGCTCGCCGCCGAAAGCGTTCAACAGGGATACGCTTCCCACGGATACGATCACCGTGCCCAGAGTGCCGCCAATCTTGCCCAAAGTTACCATGCCGTTCTTTTCATCCGCGTCATGGGAGGACACCGAAGAGATGGCCCAGATGGGAATATCATACACGGTGTAGGACATTCCCCACAGCACGTAGCACACTGCCGCCAGAGCCACTGTACCCACCGCGGACCCGCCAAAATTCAAAAAGCACAGGATGGTGGTCAGGGCGATCACAAAGGGTCCGGCCAGCAAATAGGGGCGGAATTTGCCCCAGCGGGTTTTGGTGCGGTCGGCAATCATTCCCATAAGAATGTCGTTTACTGCGTCCCATAGGCTGGCGGTCACCATAATGACGGTTACGCTTTCGGGAGGAATGCGCAGAAGATCTGTGAAAAAGAACATGACGTACATGGTCACAAAGCTGTAAATCATGTTCTGGCCCAGCAGGCTTCCGGTGTAGGTCCATTTTTCTTTTTTGGTAATCTGATTCATCACGTCGGCTCCTTTCTCATATCTGCCTGTTGCTTCAGACAGATGCCGTTGGTATGCATGGAGTATGTCAATACAACGATATCACAAGACGAGACGGAGGGTCTGCTCCGGCGCTATTCATGAGGGCCCGCAGCTTCCTCGCTTTTTTTGGCGCGGTGGGAGAGATTCCCCCAATTTTGCATACAAAGGTGGAGGACCCCCTGTAAACATTGTCGTCTCACATCTTCCAAAAGCACCAGCCGAGGCCGCCGCTCCGGTGGAGCCGTTAACCCGCGGCCAATGTCAGCCAATTGCTGTGGCCCCAGCCCGTCGCATGTGACAGCCACAATGCCTGGATTCAATACGCAGCTCAGACTGTTCACCGCCAGTCCCACCAGTGTTTTCAGACGGTTGGGATCTGCTGTTTCACCTGGTCGAAGCGTTTCTCTCAGATGGAAAAACGCTTGTTCCAGTGTGGTGCCTTCTATGGGAAGACAGCCCACTTCTCCGGCAAAGTCCAGCGAACCTTTGAACCGGCGTTTGTTGAGCACCAGTCCGCAGCCAACGCCCCGGCCAAAATACAGGTAGGCCAAATGGTCAGTCTCTTTTTCAAAACGGTCTGTGTAAAGACCAAACGCCGCCAGACCGATGTCGTTTTCCACCCACACGGGACAGTTTAGTGCACGCTCCAGAACTGCGCCAAACTTTACCCCTTCCAAAGAAGGAAGAGAGGGAATGCTAGTGACAACGCCACCGCTGACTGCGCCGGGCACACCCACACCCACCGCCGCCAAGGGGATATCCTGGGCCTTCTGGCGCACTTGTTCTATGCAGTGCAAAGTTTGCTCAACAATGGGCCCGTCGCCAATGTTCCAATCTTCTTGCCAAAAAATTTCGCCGGTAGCGTCCGCCAGTGCACATGCATATCGGTTTTCGTAATAATACAGTGCCAAAAAGCAGAATTGTCGATGGTTAAATGCGTACAATTGCGCTTTGCGACCACCCGTTGAACCGCCGCTCCCGGCAACAAGAACCCGGCCTTGGGCGATGAGTTCGTTCACGGCTTTGCCTACGGTCACCAACGAGAGCCCCGTCCGTCGGCTCAAATCAGGTTTGGTCAGCGGGCCACAGGTGCGAAGAAGCGACTCCACCGCTTCCATATTCATTTTTCGAAGTGTTCGAGGTTTTCCCACTGAGTTCATGTGAAAGTCCTCTCTAAACTTACTAAACTTTCTTTATTAAGTATACCGTCGTCCGGCGGAAACTGTCAATATAAGTCCACGCGGCATCGCCTATTCGAAAGGAATACCGCAGGCAGCGTTTTATAAGCATTGCCCACCACCTGATTGACTCACGCGCGGGAACCAATATACCGCTGAATGTACCCTTTGTTGCAAGAGATATGCCAGTAAACAAAATATTCCCGCTCTGGCGTATTTCGGTCCAAAGCGGGAGAGGTAAAATCGAAAATAGGGGCTTCTTAATAAATCCGTTTTTTCGCCTTTGCGATGGTGCTACAAGCACTCTTTTTTTCGCTCAGGGAATGTTAATAGTGAAAAGCAATTTCGCGATCGAAATTGTTGCAAATGATATTTGACCTGGTTTTGGAAATAGAAACTTCGCAGCATCCAGTCGTTTTCTGCCTTTCCGGGGCAACACAAAGGCTTTGTCCAGAAGCATCAAGAATGGTGCTCTTTCCTAAAAATTTTGCATCCATATCGGGAAGGGACTCTTCTCCGATTCGGTTACACAGTACCAGAGGAGTTAAATTTTCGATAGCTCTTATTTTTGAAATATGATAGGTTGTTTCGCCGCCGAAATTTGCCAATACGCAGAAAATATCCGCACCCATGCGAAGTTGTTCTCTGGAGACCTCTGGGAACCATAAATCAAAACATATTTGAACACCTATTTTTATTCCATCCAATTCAAAAACCAGATTTTCCGTTCCGCGTTCAAATAACTTTTTTTCAAAATCCGATAAATGTATTTTCCTGTATTTCCCGATGTATTTTCCTTTGCTGACAACTACAGCAGTGTTATAAAACTTCCCGTTTTCTTTTTCGGCAAGTCCAAAAACAATCGTGCAGGCATATTCTTTCGACAAGATCATCATGCGCTGTGTAGAAATTCCCGCCGGAACAGTCTCTGCGCACTCAGCAAGTGCCTTTCGATTGCTGAACAAATATCCACACAGAGAGAGTTCGGGAAGGACCAGCAATTCACAGCGCTGCTGGCGCAAAACGGAAACGATGTGATCGAAATTTTTCTCTTTATTATGTACAACATCGTACTGTAAAAATGCCACTTTCACTGTATTACCTCCAAGGAATGTCCGAAGAGAGAGTTTGTAAAAAATCGTGACGAAATTTAGGAAAAAAGAAAAACACCATTGATGTCTTCCCCTTAACGGGTCACAAGTCAATGGTGTTTTCACATGGCGGAGAGTTAGGGATTCGAACCCTAGGTTCCTTTTGGGAACACAGCATTTCGAGTCTTATGGGTTAATGGCAGTTTAGCGATTTTTGAAGGTAGTTTTGGGCGACTTTGTATTTGCCGAAAAGCTTGATATTTAAGGCTTTTTTGCCGTCTGCGCCGCTGAAATCCCGATAAATACAGGAAAGTTCGAATAACGGCATTTTCGCTGTTTTTGGAAAGAACAGGCACTATTTTGGAAAGAACTGCGGAAAGAACAGAATAAACACATCAACAACGGCAATACACAGGAAAGCCCACACCGATTAAAATATTTACGAGGTGTATTGCTATGAATGAAACCGCAATCAACTGGGATTCGATTCCCGATATTATTACCAAAGACCAACTCTATCAAATCTGTCATATCAGCAAGTCAACGGCATTGTATCTGCTTCGCAGCGGCAAGATACCGTGCGAATACACGGGCAAGAAAACTCGCTGTTACAAAATCAAAAAGGCTGATGTTATTACATATCTTGAAAAGAGAAAAGTATTTCCCGAATCCTATTCCGCACCGGCAGGTTGGTACAAGGGGAACTATACCGTCAAAATGAGCGCCGAAGTACCCGAACAGACTCTTGAAAATATGAAGCTGTATTACACGGAACTTTTTGCACAATATCCTGATGTGCTGACTGCGACCGAAATATCAAAAGTAATCGGTTACGGCACGACATCTATCAATGATTGGTGCAAGAAGGGACATCTTAAAGCATTCAAAAGAAACAATATGAATCACATTCCGAAAGTATATTTAATAGAATTCTTTTGCTCAAAGTATTTTCGCACAATCACTCGCAAATCCGATTGGCATATCTGGGTGCTTCAAGAATTCCCTCGTTGGCAAGTGATTTATAGTATGAAAGTATCAGAAAACGATCGTTGATATTTATGATGCTATATTGCAGAAATAAGCTTATTTTGAAAGTTTGTAAAAATAGAATAGCATTAAAAACACTATATATTGTGATGTGAGCATTGATTTAGTACCATATATATGGTATAATATATACATCTTTAAGGAAAGGAGGTCACCAAATGCCAAAGCCTATTAAACCTGGCACTGACAATCAGCGGCCTGGGACTTATATCGAGGTTGGTCCTCGTGGTGGACAAGTGAATGATCCGAGAATTGTTCATATTGATTCAGGAGATAGGTTACCACCTACGCAGAAACCCGGAAATGGTTGGCAGAAAAAGTAAATAGCTCTACCAGACTGAGCGAGATTTGAAGTCTCGCTCTTTCTTTTTTATAAATCGCACATTCGAAAAAGAGAACCTCTTTTGATACAATTTAAGTATCAAAGGAGGTTTTTACTATGACTGACACATTATTTGAACAACTCGGCGGTACTTATACACAGGTTGGCGACTATGCTTTGCCAGAATTGTCATTACCAGCGGAAAAAGATGACCGTCCCATTGGTATATGGGGACAGCGTAGATTGCGATACTTAAAGCAGTACCATAAAGTGATTTACTACAATCTGCTCACTTCCGGCAAACTTGATTCCCACCTTGCCGACATCGAAGAACAGGCACAACAACTTTTTCTCCGGCTGGTAAAAGAACTCGCCGAAAAAGAAGGCGTGACCGAAAAACTCAAAGCTGAAAATGCAATGTTGTGGGTGCGGCAAATGAACAATATTCGTAATCGAGCAACGGAGATAGTAAATAACGAAGTCATATATAGGCAATTATAACGAATAAGCCATATTATCTGCTTATATAGTTAAAATCAGTGCTTACTTTGAACTTGATTCATCGTTGGCACTGATTTTTTATTTTTCATAGCTATCCCAAAGTATCAAATTGATACTTTGGAACTTTGAGATGATACTTTAGAATAACATAATTAATAAAGCAAGAGCATTTTCACTAAGTTCGCTGTAAAAACCGGACTTATTGCTCAAATAATCGTTGCATTTTTTGGCATATAGTGATATACTAATACTGATTTATAATATGGAGGTGCAGTATGTACCGAATTGCGATTGAAAAATTATATAAATGGAAAAACAGTAAGCGCCGCAAGCCGTTGATTATTGAAGGTGCAAGACAGGTCGGCAAGACTTGGCTGATGAGGGAGTTTGGTAAACAGGCTTATGCGGATACTGTATATATTAACTTCGATTCCAATTCAAGAATGGCGGATTTGTTTTCAGCAGACTTGGATACAGACCGCCTGATTATGGGACTGGAATTGTATGCCGGACGCAAAATCAATCCGGACAACACTCTGCTGATTTTTGACGAGGTTCAAGAAGTTCCGAGAGCACTTGCTTCTCTTAAATATTTTTATGAGAACGCCCCGCAGTATCACATTGTATGCGCTGGTTCTCTTTTGGGAATTGCTTTACATCAGGGTACCTCATTCCCTGTCGGCAAGGTCGATTTCTTAAAGCTCTATCCTCTCTCTTTCAGTGAGTTTTTAATGGCAACCGGCAACGAACGCTTTGCAGAGCTTTTGAAAAAGCAGGATTATGAAATGATCACAAGCTTTAAGCAAACATATATTGACGCATTGAAACACTACTATTTTGTCGGCGGTATGCCGGAAGCAGTTCAAAGTTTTGCCGAAAGTAAAGACTTCAATGAGGTTCGTGCGATTCAGAAAAGAATACTTGCGGCATACGAACAAGACTTTTCAAAACACGCACCGAACGAGATTGTCCCGAAAATCCGTATGCTTTGGAACAGTATCCCGTCGCAGCTCGCAAGAGAAAATAAGAAGTTTATTTATGGTCTTGTCCGTGAAGGCGGCAGAGCAAGAGAATATGAAACTGCGATTATGTGGCTTTCCGATTGCGGACTTGTGCACAAGGTCAGTCGTGTGAATGCGGCAGGCATTCCGTTGAAAGCTTATGAGGATTTGAAAGCATTCAAACTTTTCATAGTCGATGTGGGACTCCTCGGATGTATGACAGGTCTTCGTCAGCGTACACTGCTTGACGGTGATAACCTTTTCGTTGAATTCAAAGGAGCTTTGACCGAACAATATGTTTGCCAGCAATTAAAAACGATTGAAGATTTAGGTGTTTACTATTACACCAACGACAGAGGCTCTTGCGAAATTGATTTTGTCGTTGATACCGGTGAACAGATTGTTCCTATTGAAGTAAAAGCCGAAACAAACCTGAGAGCAAAGAGTCTCAAAACCTATCGAGAGAGGTTTGAACCTGAATTGTCTGTTCGTACTTCAATGGCTGATTATAGGAAGGAAGATTGGCTTTTGAATCTGCCGCTGTACGCAATAGAAAATATTGCAGCTGAATAGTTTGGAAAGCGAAAAGGCATAAAAAACAACGTAAAAGTTAAACCTAATAAATTTAAACAGATATGGTTGAGTAACAGCAGTAGCAAATATTAGCTGATCTTTACCAAATTTAAGCGAGATGATTTTATGGTAGATGGACGTTTGGTGAAATGTAATTATTGTGGCACAAAGATTTTATTGCGTTTTCAAATGGGATATTTTGATATTCCATTTGATATTTGCTGTCCCAAATGCAAAGGTAGAATAAATGGTATTCGTAAAATTGTAGACGAACATAATTTTGAAATAAATGGCGCTAAAGATCAGGAATGCAGGACCGAGGATATTGATTTTTTTGCAGACTTTTCAGTTGAATTGCCGCATCGAAAAATTACGAAGTATGAATCAATAAACTCATTGATTAGTAGCGGGTTCAGTCCATTTATGATGGCTATGCAGATAATGGGACATGATGATTATGAAAAGTACACGCAGCAAATAGGACGATTTATTGGATTCAAAAGCAAATTATTCCCCAGAATATCTGCGTTTTATTCAATGTATTTCAATGGGAACATTGAATATCTCCAATCACCATTATTGAAGATTTCTGAAGCGTATGTTATTAAAAATCCTCTTGATGCATCAATGTCTTTGCATCAACTGTTAGTGATCCATCTAAATACTATTTTGCCAGATGTATCATTTAAAGAGCTTACTGATTGTAGTCAGGCAATCTTGAGAATGGTGCGAAGTGGTTCTTTTTCATCAGTCGATAATTTGATCATGTTATTAGGCGGGAAAGAATACTTTAACAGGGAGACTAAAAAAATCTTAAATATCACTTCAGACCTCTGTGATATGTTTGAGGCTTTTATTCCGGTCGTAATGTTGTGTTTGAGTGATAAACGAGATAGTATCGATAAGAATGCTTATGGAATATCTACGGTAAGCTTTTCGAAATTAAAAACATTCTATGCAAATACTTATGAATTGATTTTAGAGCTGATTGATATTCCTGTTGCTCTAAACAATTTACAGCACCGTGGAAACATAGACGAATTTTCTGATAATTCCGAATTTAAAGACCTTAAAAGTTTTAGGAATCTGCCAAAAGGTAAAAAAACGAAAGCTTTGTGTGACGGAGAGGTATTTACAAAGCCGATTCACATTGATCGTAATGTGCGAAATGCTATTGATCATTTCGATTATGAATATGATGTAACATCACAAAAAATTACGTTTAGAGATAAATACAATGGAAAAGAAAATAATGTTGAAATGTATCTGTTGGATCTTGCATATTTGTGCTATGACAACATTATTATTCTTTCCTATCTTAATGAACTTTTGTATAATCTTCTAAAAATTGATTATATAAAGGATGGATTAATGCCGCATATCGGTCCAATAAAAAGTTTGAATTTGGAGGAAACATAATGGCTGCAATTAATGATTTAATCAGTCAAATACAAGATAAAGAACTACGTGAACGTATACAGCACGAAGTAGATAAAATGGCAAAGCAGAAGAAATTCGGGCTCGTATTTGAAGAACATCTGCCAGAATGTACACCACTTTATGATGTTCCTGTAAAGGTCGGAGCAACAGTAGCAAAACGCACTGGAAAAGTCAATGATATCTATAAAGTTTTGTCTATCACAGATGGTGTAGCTTCCTGCCTACACAGAGAAGATGTAGAAGTTATTAGTGTTCCCGTGGACGAGTTAGTGTGCATAGCCGAATTCGGCGAACCAATTTACCCCTATTTAAAGCCATTGGATAGTGTATGCAATGCTCCAGATAGTGATCTATGGCACACGCTGATTGAAGCTGATAATTATCACGCTCTTCAACTTTTAGAATACCTATATGCCGGTAAGGTTGATTGTATCTATATTGACCCCCCCTACAACACCGGAGCAAAAGACTGGAAATATAATAATGACTATGTTGACAGCTCAGATACTTATCGTCACAGCAAGTGGCTTTCTATGATGCAGAAGCGCTTGAAACTTGCCAAGAAGCTGCTTAACCCGAAAGATTCCGTATTGATTGTCACCATTGATGAAAAAGAATATTTGCACCTTGGATGCTTGCTTGAAGAAATGTTTCCAGAAGCAAGAATACAGATGGTAAGTAGTGTCATTAATCATGCCGGAGTAACTATAGGTGATTCTTTTTCTAGATCTAACGAGTTTCTGTTTTTTGTAAAATTGGGTTCTTCTGCTCCTGTTGCATTATCTCTATCACCTGAATGGAGAGGTAATACTAAATCTGTGAAAAAAGAAAAATTAGTCTGGAATCAGCTTATGCGTTCTGGCACTGGTGTAAAACGTACAGACCGTCCAAATATGTTTTATCCTATATTTGTTAATGAAAATGGAACAAAAATTGTGTCTATTGGAGAAGCTATTTCAATTGATACTCCGAGAGAAACTGTTAAGTCTAGTGAGGGTATAAAAGTCATTTGGCCTATCCGCTCGAACGGAGAAGAAGGTAGATGGCGTATTGGTAGAGAAAATTTGATTGATATATATAAAAAAGGATATGTTCGTTTAGGCTCTTTTACTAAAACAGGTATGGCTATTACATATTTAGCTAGTGGTGAACAGTCAAAAGTTGAAAACGGAATTTTCCCAATAATAGGGCATAGAGATGATGGTTCAATTATCGAGGGAGAAATGACGCAAGAAAGGAAGTTTATCCCAGGCTCTCAATGGGATCTGCCATCACATAATGCAACATATCAAGGTTCTCAATTATTAAATAAAATTATAGGTGAAAATAGATTCTCTTTTCCAAAATCATTATATGCAGTTCATGATGCAATCAGATTTTTTGTTGCCAACAAACCTAACGCTTTAATTGTCGACTTTTTTGCTGGTTCCGGTACTACACTTCACGCAGTAAATCTTCTAAATGCAGAGGATGGTGGTCACCGACGTTGCATTATGGTTACTAATAACGAGGTTTCTGCTGATGAAGCAAAAGCACTTACCGAACAAGGTTATCATCCTGGTGATGAAGAATGGGATAATCTCGGCATTGCTCGATATGTTACTTGGCCTCGTACTGTTTGCTCCATTGAAGGACACGATGTAAACGGCGAGCCACTCAAAGGCAATTATATCGGCAGCGATATTCCGATGTCAGATGGCTTCAAAGCAAATGCCGCATTCTTCAAACTTGGTTTTCTCGATAAAAATGCTGTTGCTCTTGGTCGACAGTTTAAAGAAATGCTTCCAACACTTTGGATGAAAGCCGGTGCTATAGGAAAATGTCCGGTTATTGAAAGCGAAATTCCGAGTATTTTATTCTTGCCGGATAACCATTTTGCTGTACTGACCGAAGAAAGTGCATTCGGCGAGTTAGAGACTATGCTTTCCGAACATCCGGAAGTGCAGACCGTATTTATTGTTACAGACTATGAGGCTGGTTATTGCGCAATGGCAAAATCGCTTAAAGTTGAACGTACATATCAGTTATACAGGGATTACTTAGATAATTTTAGAATCAATACAGGGAGGGACAAGAAATGAAAGTTGAATTATTTCCCTTTCAAAAAAGAGCTACAGCAGAACTTCGTATGAAAACAGCAGAGGCGTTGGGAAGTTATCGTAGAACGCATACTCCGCAGGTAATTTCTTTGCAAGCACCTACCGGTGCAGGAAAGACAATTATTATGGCCTCTTTTATTGAAGATGTGTATTACGGTACTGATCAGTATGCCGAACAGCCTGAAGCCATCTTTGTATGGCTCTCAGATTCCCCAGCTTTGAACGAGCAATCCAAGCAGAAAATTGACCTCAAAGCCGATAAAATCCGCTTTGGACAGTGTGTGACAATTGATGATTCTTCTTTTGATCAAGAAATGTTAGATGATGGACATATTTACTTTTTGAACACGCAAAAACTTGGTAAGGCGGCTAATCTTGTTCATCATTCTGATACACGCCAGTATACGATTTGGGAAACACTCGCAAATACTGTACGGGAAAAGTCTGACCGCTTGTATTTTATTATTGATGAGGCGCATCGTGGCATGCAAGGTCGTGAAGCTGGTAGAGCTACTTCTATTATGCAACGATTTTTGAAAGGCAGCACCGACATAAAACTACCTCCAATGCCATTAGTTATCGGTATTAGCGCGACTGCAGCAAGATTTAATGCTTTGGTCGGTGATACAAACTCAACACTTCAGAAATGTATTATTTCAGCCAATGAAGTACGTGCGTCAGGTTTGTTAAAAGATAGAATTGTTATCACATATCCCGATGATCCCGAAAAGCATAATGATATGGCTGTTTTGCAAGCGGCAACAGATGAATGGAAAAACAAGTGCGAGCATTGGTATCAATATACTTATGAACAGCATTATGCAAATGTAAATCCCGTTTTTGTCATTCAAGTACTGGCAGGTACCGGCAAGGCTGTTTCGGATACAAATTTAGAAGATGTGATTGCGAAAATTGAGGAACGCCTTAATACAAAATTCAGTGAGAACGAAGTGGTGCATACATTTGGATCTACAGGAACACTGACAATTAATGGATTGAATGTTCCACATATTGACCCTGCCGACATTACGGACGACAGGCGTATCAAGGTTGTTCTATTTAAAGAAAATCTTTCTACTGGTTGGGATTGTCCAAGAGCAGAAACTATGATGTCTTTCCGTCACGCAGAGGATGCTACCTATATTGCACAACTGCTCGGTCGAATGGTGCGTACACCGCTTCAGTGCCACATTATGGTAGATGATTCACTCAATGATGTTCGTTTGTATTTGCCTTATTTCAATGTTGATACCGTTAAACAAGTAATTGATGAACTACAAAGCACAGAAGGAGGAGAAATACCTACTGTCATAGACGATGAGTCATTAGAAAACCAGGTCTATGTACCTTGGACCGTACATACGGCTTCAAGATCAAAAAGAAATACTGAAGAAAATCCTGATCAACTTAATATTTTTACACTACCTACGGCTGAACAGCCTACAATATCTAAAGATTCTTCGGCAGGATATACAACGAATTCTGATCCGAAAGAAGCACAGGAAAGCTGTCCTCAACAACCTGCTGATACAGTTCCTGCTATACATCAAACTTCAACATCAGTGAATTTAGATGAACAGATTGATGATGTCAAACAAACGGAAACATCAATAGAGATTGACCGCGAGGGTATTACTAAGTTTATTAACGAACAAGGTTATTTAACCTATATTGTACGAAATGTAAGAATTAACAATTATCTTAAATCGTTGCTAAATCTCACAACTTTGCTAACACAATACAATATTTGTCCGAATGCTAAGGAGGAAATGGATTCTGAAGTTATCGCAATGATGCATAGTTACATCGAAGATCTTCACAAAAGAGGCGAATATGATCAACTTGCAAAAAACGTATTGTCATTCAAGCTGTCTGTTCGCATTTTCGATGTTTTTGGTGAATCTCTTGACAATGGACTTGTACATAGTTTATTTACTGCATCTGACAGTGATTTGGATCGTCAACTTCGTGCTGCAGACGCCAGACTTGGTGCATATGGTTTTCCGTATAAATACGGTCGAAAATATGCCGATTTGGAAAATCCATCACAATATAAGGTCGATTGTATTCTATTTGCCGCAGATGATGATTGCGTTTCAAAACTTAATCGCTATGCAGAAAAGAAATTTCATGAACTAAACGATCGCTATCGTAAATATGTTGTTTCCAAAGATGATCGCTGCAAAAAGCAATATGATAGTATTGTTTCGGATTCCGACACTGTAAGTAAGCACAATTTCTCATTACCTGAAACTATTAGTGTACGATTGGAAGATGGCGGCGAGGAATATGATAATCATCTGTTCGCTGACGAAAATGGTCTTGCAAAAATCAAGCTTAATGGATGGGAACAGGGAGTGTTAAAGGAAGAAATGAAATCTGACGATTTTGTATGTTGGATCAGAAATCCTTCAAGAAGTTCTTGGTCACTATGCATTCCATATGAAATAGAAAATGAAATTAAACCAGCATATCCTGATTTTATTATTGTTCGCAAAGATGCTATACTTGGATATGTAATTGACATTTTAGAACCACACAATCCTGACTTTAAGGACAACCTCGCAAAGGCAAAGGGATTTGCCAAGTATGCGGCAGAAGAAATCCGCATCGGTCGTATACAAATAATCCGTCAGGGCAAGAATTCGGCAGGTAAAACTCGTTTTAAGAGACTGGATCTTGCCAAAGGTGCTATCAGAGATAAAGTGCTAAAAGCACAGAACAGCGATGAGTTCGACCATATTTTTGATACGGATGGAACATTCGATTAAGAAATAACTGGAGGTGAGCTATGTGTCAAAACAGATGGATACAGAGATTATTACAGAAGCTAAACCACACACTATAAAAAAGTTTGAGCTTATTGAAAGATATGTCGATGAATGGGCTCGAAAAATTCTCGGTTATAATGGGAAAGACGGTCGTAATGGCTCAAAGGGAGTTATCTATATTGACTGTATGTGCAATAGTGGCGTTTATCTGGATGAAAAAGGGAATTTGATTAACGGAACGGCATTACGAGTTGCCCAAAAATTAAATGATATTATTACGAATTATCCGGGGAAAAACGCTATTTTGATATTTAATGATATTTCCGAACAACGTATAGAGCATCTAAAATCGGAAATTGAAAAGGCAAATCTTACGAATATTCAAGTGGTTTATAGAAGCGAAGACTGCGATTCTTTTCTTAAAGGGCTTGATTTGGATGAATACAAAAGCAAATTCAACACATTGCTATTATATGATCCGTACAAGGCAGCGATTGACTGGGATGCCGTCACTCCATTTTTAAACATTTGGGGAGAAGTTATAATAAATCATATGGTGTCTGATACTTCTCGAGGCGCATCACAGGCAAAGAAGAAAGATGTGATTGTGAGATATACCGAAACGTATCAAGAAGATATTGCAACGATCATTAAAATGGGAAAAGATAAGCATCAATTAAATGACGCAATTATTGCTATTATTAACAAGAGAAAAACAGGAAGCTCTCAGAATAAGTATATTGCATCCTTCCCATTTTTCACTCGCACGAATGGCCTTGTTTACAATCTTATACACTGTTGCTCAAATGTTGAAGGGATTAAACTGTTTAAGCGAGTTGCTTGGAAAACTTTTGGCGATAAATCCTCTTTAAAAAATACCCACGGCAATGAGCTTCAACTCCAACTTGATTTAAACGGTGACGGGGTTCTTGATTCCCCAACAGATGAAGATTGTTATTTTATAAAAGATATTGCCAAATACATCTACAACAAGTATAAACACGACAATCCGCTTTATCTCAAAACAATATATGCAGACTTAGATGAACATCCTGTTTTCCCAAGTGATGGCTATAAAAATGATATTAAGGATGCGTTGAGAAGTACATATGGAGCCGAATTTCATAGAGATGGCACTGTAAAATTTTCGACTGTAAAAGGAGTTTAATATGCCAACTAAAATAGAATGGACGGAAGAAACTTGGAATCCTACCACTGGCTGCACAAAGTATTCTGAAGGATGTGAACATTGCTATGCGGCTTCGTTTGCGAAAAGACTAAAGGCTATGGGTAATGCAAGATATGTAAATGGATTTAAGGTGACAGTTCATAGGGATTTATTTCAAAAGCCTTTAAAATGGGTAAAGCCACGTAGAATTTTTGTGGATTCAATGTCCGATTTATTTCATGACGATATTTCTGATGAAGATATACTTGCAATATTTAAGACTATGAATGAGGCGAGCTGGCATACCTTTCAGGTCCTTACAAAACGTTCAGGACGTCTTTTAGAGCTTTCATCTCAAATTAACTGGACGGATAATATTTGGATGGGAGTATCAGTTGAAAACCAAAAAGCAATATATCGTTGTGAAGACTTAAAACAAACAGGAGCAAAAGTTAAATTTATATCGGCAGAGCCTTTGCTGGAATCTATATCTGATATTAACCTTTTAGGTATTGATTGGTTAATTGTCGGCGGGGAATCCGGAGTGAAAAGTAGGCCAATGGACGAGAGTTGGGTCATTGAACTCAGAGATCTTGCAATAAAGAATAACGTTCCGTTTTTCTTTAAGCAATGGGGCGGATTCAATAAAAAATCAAACGGCAGCGAATTGCAAGGTAAATATTATAAAGAATACCCAAATAAATAAACATTAGAAAATGAGGAGCAACGAAAATGCTCCTCATTTGTTATATATCGACTTTCTTTCTTCTATTCGGGAAACTGGCTTCCAACCACTCTTCAAACTCCGCAAGGGTGATTTTGCCGTCGGAGCATTCGTCGCGCTTTGTCATCGCCTGATATTTCCACTTTTTGAAATCAGGCTCTTTAATCTGCCTTACACGCACACGGGCGGCATAGCGCTTATAATACTTTTGATATAACGGAATGGCGGCATTGTTTGCCATTTTCTTTTTATAGTTTTCTTGTGCGGCTAAGTCCTGGCAGTTGCGGGTTTCACCCTCGGCAATGCGGTCGCAGTAATTGGTGTCATAGTTGCCTTTCATAATAAAATACTTACCGCAGCGTTTGCACTTTCTGAATCGGACATTGTGTTCGAGCATTTTAGTAAATTCCATTTCAAGAATTTCAGCGACCGAGCCGAACACATATTGGCGGCTGATAAAATGCGGCAAATTTATCAAAGCTACAACTTTTTCGGGAGTTGTTCCGAATTTTTCGGCAAGCTCCTTGTGTGCATCATTCGGTACCGAACTTTGAGAAAATCTTTCTTTCAGCCCTTCAATATCCATACCGTAAGGCATTTCTTTTCCGCTCATTGTATTTGAGAAAGCCACTTCTTCCGTCCTCTCCAAGAACGGTGACAAACCTTTTAGAGAACGGTAAATATAAAACCTTTCCGATGGCAATCTGTCCGCCAAAGCTTCGGGATAATAATCTTCGTCAAAGCAAAATTCAATCATCTCAAGATATTCCTGTTGGAGTCTCAAAAGATAATTGCCGTACCATAATGTTTGCTTCTTTTTATCGCCTCCTTTTTTGAAAACAGGGGGACAGATAGCGGAATATAAAGAGGCGTAGATTATGTCTTTGATACTGATTATGGTTTCGGAATATTCGTAGTATTCTTCCACTCGCTCCTGCAATTGACTGTAAATTTTCTCCGGTTCGTCTTTATGAATCGGAGATTTTTCTTTTTTCACGCCTTCTTGCTGTGCGAACTTGTAAATCAGGTTTTCAATCTCAACCAATTTAAGTTGTTCCTGAATTGTCGATTTGAAATCCGCATATATGAAATCCAATATGCCCTCGCCGTACTGCAAGTTAATTCTTGCACCGCTCAGAACATTATTAAAAGGCAATTCCGGAAAACCTTTATCTTTATCCCAAAGATATTGCTGTTCTCTGTATTCGGCGCCTTCAAAATCTATTTGAAATCTGCTTGCAAACACATCTCGTTGCTTTTTATTGCGCTCTATGTATTCAGGCAATTCTGTATCGTTAGCAAAGTTTTTGGCGGTGATTTCTTCTCCTGTATATTCTTCAATGAGATGGTTCATAGAAAAATATTCATTGCCTTCATCGACCGTTATATGAATTCGCTTGTCATCTTTGCTGAAACCGGCGTAGTTATAGAAATATTTTAACCTGACATTTTCCCTGTCGGAACGGTTCAGGTTGTAAATCTCGTTTTTGGTGGGCTTGTATTCAGAGTAATCTTTCTTCATTTTCTCGCCTTCATTTTAGAAAATCAGTTTTTGAACAGTTTTAGACAATTAACATAACTCCAAACAACATTATACAAAAGCATTGCCTCGGTGTCAATACACAGCTATAATAAATTCGAAAATCTAAATTGTGATAAATTTAATTTTCTAAAACTGAATGACCGTCCGAATGGGATATGACTTTGCGAAAACCGGGGTCCCCGAAAAGTCAAAAGACTTTTTGGGGAAGAGGAGGAACAGCGAAATGAGCGAGCTTTCGTGGCTACACGGAAGCAAACGATATGTAGCTTGTGACGACTCAAGCGAAGCGACGCCGCTTGACAGGGGCAGGGATAACAAAAACGACATTCGGGTAAAGCGGCGAAAAGGCAACAGAAAGAACCCTCCATTCTATCTGTTGTCTCGTACATAGCTGTACAGACTGTGCAGCTTTTTTCTCACAAAGGAGGTTAAGAAGATGAGAAAAACAGAATTGAAAGAGCTTTACAAGATGATGTTCCCGGACTATCCGGACATTGTTACAATAGCTCAGCTTCAACAAATGCTCGGTGTAAGCCGACACTTGGCATACGACCTGATTAACAACGGATATATCTCCGGCGTTAAAATCGGAAACGCTTTTAAGATTCCGAAGGTCAATGTCATCAATTATGTTATGGAAGAAGGAGTGAAGAATGCAAGTTGAGAAGCTGAAAACGATTGATGCGGACACGCTGCTGTCAACGCCGATGAGAAAAACCCTATTTGTGGTTGACGGCTTGATACCGCAAGGACTCAGTGTGCTTTCGGGTTCAAGTAAAATCGGCAAGAGCTGGCTTATGCTTTGGCTCGGTATTCAAGTGGCGAGAGGACAACCCGTGTGGGAATTTGAAACCCACAAGAGCGATGTGCTTTATCTTTGCTTGGAAGATACTTACGCAAGAATACAAAGCCGCCTGTATCAAATCACAGACGAAGCACCGCCCGAACTTCGAATTGCCACAACGAGTTTTCAAATCGGCAACGGTTTGGAACAGCAAATCGAACAGTATCTTTCCGACTTTCCAAAAACAAAACTTGTCATTATCGACACCTTTCAAAAGGTGCGAGATTCAAAAAGCACTGGTGGGAAAAGCGGAATGTATGCAGGCGACTATGACGATGTAACGGCACTGAAAAATATTTCGGACAAGTACAGCATCGCTGTTATGGTTGTTCACCACGTCAGGAAGCTGAAAGATGTCAGCGACCCGTTCAACGAGGTATCAGGCTCCACCGGTATCACAGGTGCGGCAGATACAAATTTTGTTTTGAAGCGCAGCCGTGCCAACGAAACCGGAACGCTGCTTGCCACCGGTCGAGATATTGCATATCAGGAGCTGACCTTGAAGTTTGACAACCGCAGTCACTTGTGGGAATTAGTCGAGCGAAAGGATATGGAGGATATTCATCGTGAAGAAATTCCAAAGTTTGTTTTCCGGCTGGTTGATTATATTTCGGAAGTAAAAGAATGGCGAGGCACGGCAACGGAACTTTTAACGCAGATGAACGAAACCGAGGTTACACCGAATGTAGTGACCAAAATGCTTGCCCGATTTTCTTCGGAAGTTTTTCAGCCGCAAGGCATCGAATACAAAACAAAACGCACCGGTACGAACCGACTGATTTACTTAAAAAAGAATGACGGCAATGACGGCGATGACAATAAATCCGCTATATAGGAAAAACCGTCACAGCCGTCACTATCGTCACTATTTGAGAAAGTGGATATAAGGCTATACAGGTAATGCCAATCCGCAAGGATAGCGAGCATAGGTTTTGTGTTGCCTTTGAAACCCACAAAACCGGCGGCAAATTGCCGAAAGGGACTTGCCGCCCCTGTAACCCCGATTATACAGAGAAAGGAATGAAAATATATGAGACAAAGAACAACTGCAATCAATATCCGAGTGACTGAGGGAGAGAAAAGAAAGATGGAAACTGCCGCTAAAAAATGCGGACTTTCGCTCTCTGCTTACCTTCGAAAGCTTGGCTTGGGCAAGGAAGTTCAGGCAACCTTGTCGCAGGATTTTTACGAAGCTTACCGAGGTTTGACCTCACTTCGTGACAATTGGAAGTCGCTTTCAGAAGCCAATGTAAATGCAAACTTCAACGTTGTTGTGAGCAAATTTTTGAAGGCTTATCACACAATCGGTGAGCCGGAAAGCGCAAGTGATTCGCCGTGGCAGTAACAAAAATATGGGCTGTAACAGACAGTGTCAGCCGTGTTTTGAGCTATGCGGCGAACCCTGATAAGACGATTTACAGCGATATTTGCAAGGCACTTCACTACGCAAGTGACGAAAGAAAAACCGTAATCGGTGAAGAAAAAGCCATGTATGTGACAGGCGTAAACTGCACCGCAGAAACCGCTTTTGCCGAGATGAAAGCGGTACAAGAACGCTTCGATAAGACGGTCGGCAATGTGGCTTATCACGCATATCAGAGTTTTAAGACAGGCGAAGTCACACCGCAGATTGCACACAAACTCGGCGTAGAACTTGCCAAAAGAATGTGGGGCGATCAGTACCAAGTGCTGGTCGCTACGCACTTTAACACCGGCACATATCACAATCATTTGGTCATCAATTCGGTGAATATGTGGAACGGTAAGAAGTTTAACTGCAACGAGGGAGCATACTGGAAACTGCGCAGTATTTCCGATGAGCTTTGCAAAGAAAATGGTTTGACGGTCATTAAAAATCCTAAAGGAAAGACTCCACGCAAGCTGTACTTTGCGGAAAAGAACGGCGAGCCGACTCGATACAATTTAATGCGTGAGGCGATAGATAAAGCACTTTCGATGAGTACAAATCCCAAAGCTTTCGCTTATGTTATGAAACAGCTCGGATATGTAGTCGATATGAATCCTTATCATAAGTACGCCACCATTCGCTCTGTCAACAGCAAAAAAGCGACTCGTTTGTACCGCTTGGGAGAAGGCTATGACCGTGACGCAATCTATGACCTAATGAGAGATACACTGAAAAACAACCCACAGGAAGCTTACCGCTTATACTATGAGTTTACCGAAAAAAAGAGCTTCGGTGTAACAATTCAAAAGGCACATTTTGTTAAAGGCAACTTAAAAACCGCCAAAAAGATTACGGGTCTTAAAGCGTTGTATTTCAGATATTTATATCTGCTCGGCGTGCTTCCTAAGAATAAAAAACACAAGCCGTTATCGCCCGAAATGCGTGAGGCTTGCCGTTGGCTTGACCGCCACACCGCACAGGTACAGTTCATTTGCGACAATCACTTAACCGATATTTCTTCTGTGGAAGTATTTATAAAAAACACAGACTCAGAAATAAAGCTCATATCGGATTACCGCAAAATGCTCTACCGAGATATTGATTCTTACCACGATCCCGACGAAAAAGCAAAGCTTGTTGCCAAGCGAGATGGCTGCACAAAGGCTCTTGCTCAGCTCCGAAAGGACAGGAAAACAGCGGCAAGAATTATAGAGGATAACCCCAAAATCAAAGAAAATATTCTCATTGAGGAGAATATTCGAAGCCGATATTTCGGACTTAATAAATCAAGAAAGAGAGGATATGAACGATGACAAAACGAAAATCAGATTTTACTTTACCGACTCTGGACGACCTGTTTACAACGCAGGCGGAGCGTGACGACGCAAAGCTGGAGCGTGTGCAGAACATTCCGCTTTCCAAACTGCGCCCGTTCAAGAATCATCCATTTAAGGTGCAGAACAATGAGGAAATGGAACGAATGATTGAAAGCATCCGCAAAGTCGGCACAATAACTCCGGCGCTTGCACGACCTCTGCCCGACGGCGGCTATGAGCTTATCTCAGGGCACAGAAGGCTTGCGGCGTGTCAGGTACTCGGAATTGAAACTATGCCGGTTATCGTCCGTGAGATGTCCGACGACGAAGCGGTGATTGCAATGGTGGACGCAAATTTGCAAAGGGAAACGATTTTACCCAGCGAAAAAGCGTTCGCCTATAAGATGAAGCTGGAAGCGATAAAACATCAGGGTGTTACTTCTCGCCAAGTTGGCGAGAAGTTGTTGAGTGTAACACAAGTGAGCAAAGACAGCGATGATAGTGAGCGACAAATCCAACGCTATATCCGCTTAACTTACTTAATTCCCGAACTGCTTTCAATGGTAGATGATAATAAAATCGCTTTCAACCCTGCGGTAGAAATCTCCTACCTTGACCGTGACGAACAACTCACTTTGCTTGACGCAATCAATATGAATGACTGCACACCGTCACACGCACAGAGTATCAGGCTGAAGAAAATGTCACAGGACGGCTTGCTTACCGCCGACGCTATTTACGCTATTTTGTCGGAAGAAAAACCAAATCAAAAAGAACAAATCAAACTGCCGCGTGATGAGCTTCGCAAATACTTTCCGCAAAATTACAGCGATGAGCAAATCAAACGAGATATTCTGAAAGGATTGGAGCTTTTGAAACGCCAACGAGAACGCAACAGAGACGCCCGTTAATTCGAACTAAAGTGTACAGCGAGTGACTTTTGCAGAATGGAAAGAACTATGCCGGCAAACTATAATAGGCTTGTCGGTGTAGGTCTTTCCTGTGATGTATAATGAAAGGAGTTAAAAACAATGGTATCAGGACACCTACAAGTTAAAAAAGGTTTTTATTATGTAGTGCTAAGCTACTATAACAACAACGGAAAACGCCGTGTGAAATACTTTTCCACGGGACTGCCCGAAAAGGGCAACAAGCGCAAAGCCGAAGCCGAGCTTGTGCGAATCAGAAGTGAATTTGTACCGCCGCAGGAAGTCGGCGAGCTTGCTTCCGATATGCCGTTTGCAGACTATCTGCTTGAATGGTTGGACATTGTCAAGGTGCGTGTTAAGGCAACCACATTCAGCTCTTACGAGCAAATGGTGAAATCGGTGATTGAGCCGTATTTCCGAAAGAAAGCAGTAACCCTTCAGGGATTAGAGGCAAGACACATTCAGCAATTCTATTCCGAAAAGCTGAAAACGGTCAAGCCAAACTCGGTTATTCACTATCACGCTGTTATTCATCAGGCGCTGAAATACGCAATGAAAACCGACCTTGTTACGCAGAATGTGGCAATGAAGGTGGATCGTCCGAAAAAGAATGATTATCAGCCTGTATTCCTTGATGCAGAAGAACTGCAACACTTATTTGAAGTAGTCAAAGGGACAAAGCTGGAACTTCCTGTTTTGGTCGCCGCTTTCTACGGCTTGCGTCGTGGCGAGGTCTGCGGACTGAAATGGGACGCCATTGACTTTGAGCGTGGCACAATCACTATTAGGCACACGGTCACATCGCTGCAAGTGGACGGAAAAACAAAAATGTACGCACAGGACTCTGCAAAAACAAAATCCAGTATGCGTACACTTCCGCTTGTCGGCAGCTTTGCTGAGTATTTCAAAGAAGTAAAAGCGGCACAAGAAGTCAACAAAAGGGTCTGCGGAAACTGCTACAACTACGAATATGACGGTTATGTCTTTGTAGACGAGCTGGGAGATTTAATGCGACCGGAATACTTGACAAGCTATTTCCCACAGTATATCCAAAAGCACGGCTGTAAAAGAATGCGTTTTCACGATTTAAGACACAGTTGCGCAAGTCTGCTTCTTGCGAACGGCGTACCGCTGAAACAAATTCAGGAGTGGCTTGGACACAGCGATTTTTCTACCACCGCTAACATATATGCTCACCTTGACTACACTTCAAAGCTGTCCTCGGCAAAGGCAATGGTCAGCGGAATGGCACTTCCCGAATCGGTGAATTTTAGTAGCAAATGGACCGAAATTTCAAACGATGGCGGAAAGAACTGATTTTTAAGGTTCGAATACGCCAAAATGCCCGAAATCGCCTTGTTCTTTCCAAAAAACAGGCTGTTCTTTCCATAGTTTTGAGCCGATTTTGAGCAAAAGGGCAAAAAGAAAAGCCCGAAAAACCTTGATTTTTCGGACTTTTTTGGCGGAGAGTTAGGGATTCGAACCCTAGGTACATTTCTGTACACAGCATTTCGAGTGCTGCACCTTCGACCGCTCGGACAACTCTCCGTGTATGTGATTCCGCATTTCTTCCTAAAACTTTTGGAAAGAACTGACGGAAAGAACAACAAAATATTCAATTTTCGAACCGGAGAAAACCCCTGATTTTACGGGCTTTTTTAGCGGAGGAAACAGCCAACTCTACAAAAAATTTCGAGTCGTTCTCGTTACGACCACTTCGATACGTCTCCATATTTAATTTTCAAGCACCGCCTTGCAAGATATTTGGACAAATGCAAGATTTCGATGCAAGATAAGCGGGAAAAATTTTGATGCACACCCCGGATTCATCCCCGTGTGAAGCCAAACCCTGCGGACAAATCAGCCAGAGAGGCCCAAACTTTCGAGTGCTGCACCTTCGACCACTCGGACAACTCTCCATATTCCAAGCCTGACATTCTGAAAAAGCACCATGAAACACTCACTTTTTCATCTGCTTTCAAGCTAGCTTTGTTATTATAACAAATCCCCACGGCTCCGTCAATGGCAGACACCGCAGGGGTTTTGTCGCTTATTAAAATTCGCACACTGGCGGAAGAACATATAGAAAAATGCAAAGATAGTGCAGTACGCTTCCCGCAAGGACAAATAGATGCCAGATTCCGTGCATATAGCGAATTTTGTGCCAGGCGTAAAATACGATTCCACCTGTGTAGCACAGTCCGCCGCCCAAAAGAAGCCAGAATCCTGCCGGCGCGAGGTTATGCAGAATGTCCGGCAGCACCCAAATCGCCGCCCATCCCATGGCAACATACAGCACCATGGAGACCTTTTCAAACTTTTTTAAATCGATGGCATTCAGCGTCACACCCAGTAATGCAGCCGCCCAGATTACAGCGCACACCCAGGTCCCTCGGGGGGTATCACGCAGCAAAATCAATGTGAAAGGTGTATAGCTGCCCGCAATCAACAGGTAAATGGTAGAGTGATCCAGAATTCGGAAAAAGCACTTTATTCCCCGCTGAGGAAACGAATGATACAAGGTGCTCATAGTATATAGAATCACAAGTGATAATCCGTATACAAGGCAAATAACCGCATTGCGCGGCGTGGAAAACAAAGCTGCTACGGTTACCAAAACGCTGGTTCCCACTATGGACAAAAGGCTGCCCATCCCATGACTTACGGCATTAAAAATTTCTTCTCCTTTTGTGTAAAACTTGGTTGGGTCTGTTTCGCGCACCATGCAACTCCCTCCTTCTTTTTTATTATATCCAATTTGGATAACAAAATAAATACGTCTTGATAAATATATTATATGGTTTTTAAAACTAGATTGTGAAAAAAGAAAGAAAGTTTTGTGTTTTTAAACGAAAAAGAGGAAAGCCTGTGCAAAGGAAAGGAAAAATATGGTATACTAAAGCAGAAAATCAAACGGACCGACGCTTCTATTGTGCCGTGGCCGGGAATATACATGAACTTAGCAGGGGCGCGGCCCAAAGTGCCGCGCGGGGGAAAAGCGAGGTGCCGCAATGGAGAAATATATGGCAGTTCCGGCTTCAGACGGGTTGGCTTTCGGCCCGGTGTGCCGTGTGCGCCGTTCCATGTCGGGAATGGGAAGAGCAGTGCTCAATCCCCGTCAGGAAGAAGCGGCGTACCGTTCTGCGCTTGCCCGTGCCCAGCAGAATCTAGACCAGTTGATTGCGAAGGCAAGCGCCGACGAAAAGGCGATTTTTCAGGCCCAGCAAGTCATGATGGCAGATGAGGGCTTACAAAATGAAGTGCTTGCTTATATTCATGCAGGCGCAGGTGCCGCCGCCGCGGTAGAGCGGGCGGCTGGGATTTTTGCAGGCCGCATCCGGGCCTTGGACGACGATTATCTTCGGGAACGTGCCTGTGATGTATTGGATGCATGCTATCGGATTGTGGACGTACTGGACGGGCCACAGGCGCAGCTTCCTCCTTTGACATCACCGAGCATTCTGGCGGCGGAGGAATTGTATCCCACCGATATTTTGTCCATTGACCGTCGGATGATTCTAGGTCTGGTCATGGGAGCAGGTTCGGCCAATGCCCATGCGTCCATCATTGCCAGGACCATGGGCATACCGGCAGTGGTGTTGGCCGGACAGGAATTTTTAGACGTATGTGATGGAAAGATCGCAGCGCTCAATGGAAGCACGGGCGACTTATGTTTGGAGCCGGATGAAGCCACCAAGGCGCGTTTTGCGCATAGCATTCGGCTTGCGCGGCGTCGGACTTTGAGTGAGGAACGTCTGCGGTATGCAGCCTGCGTGACGCGGGACGGAACGGAGTTTGAACTGTATGCAAACTGTTCCACTGCCGAGGATGTTCGTGCGGCTATTGAAGCAGATGCGCATGGAATCGGACTGTTGCTCAGTGAATATCTGGTGCGGCCTGGAGAAAATGACAGCGAGGAGGCACAATACCAGTTTTACACCGCGTGCCTCGCGGCTGCAAAAGGCAAGCCTGTGACCATTAGCACATATGGCGGAAATGGTCCGGAAGGGGCTTTGGAGACGAATCCTGCATTGGGGCTGCGAGGCGTTCGGTACAGTTTGGCACATCCCCAGTGGTTCCAGACACAGTTGGCCGCGCTTTTGCGGGCAGGCGTGCAAGGAAATCTGCGAATCGTACTGCCTATGGTGAGTACATCCGACGACATAGAAAGAGCGTTGGAGATGCTGCATGCGGCAAAAGCTTCTTTGAGAAAAAGGCGTGTTCCGTTTTCTGAAAATGTTCCAGTGGGTGTGATGATCGAGACCCCGGCGGCTGCACTGGGTGCCCGCGAATTGGCTCGCAAGTCTGCTTTTTTTCATATCAGTACCACGAATTTGGCGCAATATGCGCATGCGGCAGACCGGTCCAGTGCCACGGCGCAGGAATACTACCCGCATTTTTCTCCGGCCGTTCACCGCATGGTCAGCATGACGGTGGAGGCGGCTGCCGAAGCGCGCATTCCGGTATGTGTGTGTTGCGAAAGTGCAGCACGGCCGGAATTGGCAGAAGTGTACTTGCGTTTGGGTGTGCGGCAATTGAGCATGGCTTATGGAAGTCTTTTGGGAATCAAGGAATATCTGATGGGGATTTCTCTTTGAATATAAAAAACATCCTGACAGAAAAACTTTCTGTCAGGATGTTTTTTATGTTGCACAGATAAGAAAACGGGTGCTTACCCTCTGTTTTCAGCCAAGAAAAACAGCGCTACGGTGCCAGGACCGGAATGCGTTCCAATAACCGGTCCGATATAGTTGGTGTGAATATCGGTGGTTCCAAAGCGGCTGCGAATTTGATCCGCCACATAGTCCACATCCGCCTGACAATCCCCGTGGCTGATGAACACAGTCTGGTGCGCATTGTCCAAACCCGTCTTGGCCATGTGATCTACCAGCGCGTCCAAGCTTTGCCGGCGGCCACGTACTTTTTCCATAGGAATCAAATGTCCTTCGTCATCCACATGCAATACCGGTTTGATATTGAGCATCGTGCCGAAGAATGCTGCTGCGCCGGATACACGTCCGCCCCTTTTCAGGTGGTTCAAATCATCCACGGTGAACCAGTGCGCCAATTTCAAGCGGTTGTCCTCTACCCATTTGGCCACTTCTTCCAGAGATTTTCCCTGTTTTTTCTGCTGTGCGGCCAGATACACCATCAGGCCCTCACCCATAGAAGCCGCCAAAGTGTCCACAGTAACCACTTTGCGCTCGGGATACTGCTCGGCCAACTCTTCAAACATCAGCCGACTTGCATTGTACGTGCCGGACAGGCCAGAGGAAAAAGCCAGATACAGTACGTCCGTGCCTTGCTTCAAAAAAGGCTCCACAATTTCGCGGAAACGTTCGGGAGTGATTTGCGTAGTGCTGGATTGTGACCCTGCACGCAGTTTGTCATAAAACGCGGAGAAGGACAGTTCCTTGCCCGCGGGGTCGTTTTCATAGGTTTTGCCATCTACGGTAAAATAAAGAGGAATAACATCCACATCCATCTCGCGAATGAGCTCGGGCGAGAGGTCGGTGGTGGAGTCGGTCAAAATGCGATAATCGCTCATGTTTGCTTCTCCTTTGCCATGACTGTATTGAAAATATTGTATCATATTTGTCAACGTTCGTACAAGGCGGTGTGCGTCGTACGAAAACGAATGGTGTAATCTCGTGGCAACAAATTTATAAAACACGGTGTTGTATCAAAACAACTTCGTTTTATATGAAAAAATCCCGCCGAAAAAATCGGCGGGATTTTTTAAGCGTTTTGCTGTGTATATTCTTCCAGTGTGATGCCCTCAGCCATGATTTGTGCGGCAGCATCCTTGCCCACATAGCGGTAGTGCCAGGGTTCATAAGTGATGCCGGTCACGGATTCTTTCCCTTTGGGATAGCGCAGGATGAATCCATATTCAGCACAGTGAGCTTGCAGCCATTCAAATTCAGGAGTATTCTCAAAATCCGCGGTCAAATCGTCATGATTTGAGTACCAGTTTGCGCTGACAATGTCCGCGGCCAGCCCCAAGTTGTGCTCGCTGGTACCGGGACGGGCTACCCATTGAGCAGCCTGTTTTTCGGCTTCCTCTTGCGGAAAGCCCTCGTTCACAAAACTTTGCGTTTTGCGGGCAAACAGGTTTCGCTGCCGTTCTACGCTTCGATAGGCGGACACTAAGTAGAGCTTGCATCCGGCGGTCTCGGCGTCCGCCAGCATTTCTTCAAGTGCATCGGCAGCCCGGGCGTCAAAGGGGCGATTTTCATAACCTTCAATCATCACGGTTTTAATGGAAAAATCTTCGGGCAGAGGATTGGCCTCATTTACAAGGCGTGTGGCCCAGGCGGAATCCTCCAAAGCCGCGGCTGCGGCCGCGGCTTTGGAGGTGCTCATCTCAGAGGAGGAAGAATGACTGGTGGAAGAAGAACCATCCATCATATCCGACATGCCGGATTGGATGTCCGATTCCACTTTGGACATACCGCTCTCTACATCATCCATCATGGTAGAAGAAGACTGCATGGAAGAGGACGAAGAGGATGAGGACGAAGAATCACTCATACAACCGGCCAAAAGGCCTGTGCACAAAGCAAGGCTTAGGGTTACGGCAAATAGTTTTTTGCGCAAAATCAAAACTCCCTTTCGCGCCGCGGGCGAAAGGGAGTGGATTGAATATGAGTGTCCCTCTGACCCGCGGCTATTGTAAATTGCCGGTCAGAGCCATTGCCACCGCCAGTGCTGCCAGCGGGGCCGTTTCGCAGCACGGCTGCCTGTGCCTCCTCGGGGGAAAAGCCGCCCTCGCTGCCGGTGATGATGGCAAGAGAGGCCACTGGGCCCTCCAACCGGCTAAGTAAAGGCTCTCCGCCCGCCTCGTAGCATAGCAGTGCCAAATCCTTGGACGATGCTTCGCTCAGCATCTGGGTATAACTCAGGGGCATAGATACGCGGGGAATGACACCCCGGCCCGCTTGTTTGGCCGCCTCGAAGGCGATGCGGTTGTATCGCTCGTTTTTCGCTTCCTCTTTTTTGGGGGCGGCCACGCAGAACCGGCTGAAGAAAGGTACAATGTTCACTGCGCCCAGTTCTACCCCTTTCTGAATGATCCATTCCAGTTTGTCCTGCTTGGGATAGCCTACGTATAGCGTAACCGGAACCGACGGCTCCGATGCACTGGGACATCTGGAAATGATTTCCATTTCAACTCGATCCGGGTCAGCGTTGCGCACACAACAGGCATAGTCGGTACCTTGCCCGTCGCACAACGTTACGTTCATGCCGGGCTTTGCCCGCAGCACCACCGCCAGATGCCGTGCATCTGCACCGGACAAAAAGGCCCGGTCGGTTTCGATTTCCGTTGTAAAATAACGATGGGGCATGATTTATTCCTCCGCTGCACCGTGTCCGCACACAAGGCAGACCCAGCCGTTCTTTTCTTTCACTTCACGCACAGACAGACCGGTGGCCTTGATTGCGTCAATCACCTCATCCCGACGGGTGTCAATGATTCCGCTGGCCATAAAGATGCCGTCCTTTTTCAACAAATTGGGTACCTCGGGCACCAGTGCTTTAATGGCATTGGCCACGATGTTGGCACAAATGATGTCATAGGTGCCGCTGGCCTTATCGGACAGATCACCAATTAAAACCTGGAACCGGTCGCTGACGCCGTTGCGCTCAGCATTTTCTCCGGCGGTGCGCACGCACATGGGGTCGATGTCCACGCCTTCGGCCTTGCCTGCGCCCAGTTTTAGGGCCGCAATGGCAAGAATGCCCGAACCGGTGCCGATGTCCAGCACCCGCTCACCACCGTGCACGATCTCGTCCAGTACGGTCAGACACAAAGCGGTGGTCTCGTGGGTACCGGTGCCAAAGGCCATGCCCGGGTCCAAAGTGATCACTGCCCGGTCTGTATCGTAATGCTCCCAACT